>NZ_JANMZA010000012.1:0-2798 GCF_031382685.1 Chamaesiphon sp. OTE_8_metabat_110
GGATTGAGTTGATAGAACAGCCGCACGACTACATCTAGAATATCAACTTAGGCGATCGCGACTAAAATATCTAGTTGCGGCTGTTCGCTACTCGAAACATCGATTTTAATCGTCCGAAAAGTCCGCACTTCTAGAGGGCAAAATTCCCAAGTCGTCTCAAAGCTTTTACTCGCTGGTTGGACTGTCGGTTCAATCGTAACTAGGACGTAACCTTTATCTTCTTTTTCTTCACTAAAGTCTACCCGCTCGATACTCCCAGGATAGACAACGGCAGGGTCATTTGTTTTATTGAGATTTTGGTGGCGATGGACGTGTCCCAAAGCCACGTAGTCAAAGCAAGAACGGGTCAGGAAGGACAGGGGAATGGTAAACCCTCTACCGACAGCTAAAAATTTCTCGGCCCCCAGCGTGGCATTATCGGCCATCAGGTGTGCTAAAACGATCGTCGGGAGATCGGGATTTAGTTTGCGAATCTCGCCTTCTAGTCGGGGCTGAAGCCGATCGAGTAATAATTGGTTGACTTCTAGCATCGAGAGATTTTCGGCAATCTCGCGGGTGAGCAGAGTCGATCGATTGAGCCAGGGGAGGGTGATAATTTGGACCGCACCGCTGCGAGTATTTACTACATGAGTTTCGATCGTGTCGCCTACAATCGTGCCGGGAACGCCCAGGGAGCGATAAATCGATAGGCTGGCTCCACCTTGTCCCTGAGAATGTTGATCGTGATTGCCGACTAGTAAGACGGTGGGAATATTGGCATCGACTAACCGATAAAATTGGAGTGCAAAGGCTTGTTGGATATACGGTGCGGGTGTGGCATCGGGAAAAGCATCGCCACCAAATAATACCAGATCGACGGGTTCGGCTAATGCTCTGTCGATCGCCCGCGATAGCGATTTGACAAAATCTTGAAAGCGGGTGTTGAGTCCGGTTTCTGGGTCGATTTTACCGTGAGCGAAACCACCGCCCATATGGATATCCGATAAATGCAGAATTTTCATCAGCTTAGGGGTGCGGCTTGAGGGGTGGGAGCGCGATCGTCGTAGTATTTCAGTAAGTATATACTATAGCTTGCTCGGTCTGGCGATCGGACTATAGCAATCCTAGTTGATTTCCTCGCAGTAACGTTAACCTGTAGGGGCGGTGCTGTAGTGTGTGGCTAGCAGTGGATATTTGCAGCGTAAAATTAGCCACCATTACAGCGGATCGAGTGGTTGACAGAAGAGATTGACGCCCGACTCATGAACGTAAAGTAAAACGGGTAAAATCAGGACTTTTGGGCAGATTTTAATTGCTAGAAAGTGTTGAAATACGGGCATGAAGTTACCTTCAACCATATCATTGCGAAATTCTGATTGACAAATTGCCACGCGATGTTTTTTTGCCAGTCCTCGCAACCATTCGCTATTAGCAATATCGGGTTGCTGTCCGACGCGAATTGCGAGCGCGATCGCTGCATCTTCGAGATCGCCTTCACAATCAACAATAGTTTCCAAGCTCACGAGCGCATCGGGAATATTGGCAAATTGCACTTGCAATTCTGCAATGATGTGGAGATCTATCATAATAATTTTTAGTGCGCTAGCGTAATCTCGATCGAATAAAATCTAATTTTTCACTCGGCAATTTAGAGACAGTCGAGCGATCGTCACGAAAATATTTGTAACGACGACCGCTGCTCTAAGAGCCGATTTTAGTGCGGTTTATACTTACTATAAACCGCGCTAACTTTAATTAAGAAACTTTGACACCTTTCCAAAAAGCCACATAGCCTTTGATATTTTTAGCAGCATCTTTGGGTTCGGGATAGTACCAAGCTGCGTCTTGATTGGTTTGACCCTCTACATTAATGCTGTAGTAGTTACAGGTGCCCTTCCAGGGGCAATTACTGTGAGTATTGCTTTCGACAAAATACTGTTTGTTGATGCTATCGGCTGGGAAATATTGATTATTTTCTACTACCACGGTGGCATCGCTTTGGGCTAGGGTAACACCGTTCCAAGTTGCTGTAGTCATGAGGAGATCGCTTAATTGATAAACTACTTTTACTTTAACATTCAAACTTTGGATGGAGCCAAAATCGACATCAATATTTGAGCGATCGGGGGCAGTGGATGGCACCGATCGACGATCCAAGCGGCGGCTAGTTAGATGCCGTGGCTGGCAATTACCGATCGCGGCTTGACTGATTCTCCAATCAAATCGGCCAACAAATCCGCACTATTCATCACACCGAGGGCACTGGTATTCGATGCCATTGTTGCCAACCGCAGGGGATTTTGGAGCAAGGACAGCACTTCTCCCGCCAGAAATTGGGCGGTTAGGGATTCTTGCCGAAATAATAATGCGCCATGAGCGTTAGCTAAAACGTTGGCATTATAGTATTGATGATCCTCGGCGGCGTAGGGATAAGGAATCAAAATTGACGGCGTGCGGGTAATCATCAACTCATTTAAAGTCGCCGCACCCGCCCGACTGATGGCTAAATCCGCCCGCTGCAACAGTCCAGCCATATTGTCATAGAATGGCAAGACAATATAGCGAGGATGCGCGACGGGTTCGGTAGTGGCATTGGCACCGCCAACAATATGGACGATCGTTGCTCCAGCTTCCAACCACACATCGACGCATTCCCGAATCATCTGATTGAGGGCTACAGCACCCTGAGAGCCACCAACTACCACACTCAACTGACTGTCTTCGGCAATGGGAAGATCGAGGGGTTGTGGCGTCAGGAACTGCTCGCGACAGGGAGTACCCAGATAGATAGTCTTAGCGCGAGGCAGGTACTTACCCGT
>NZ_JANMZA010000085.1:0-4085 GCF_031382685.1 Chamaesiphon sp. OTE_8_metabat_110
CGGAGCGCGGTATAACGATCGAGGGGAGTGGGATGAAGCGGGTGCTTTTAGTACGGCAAAAGGTTGGGATTTTGGCGGCAACGGTCATTTTGCGATCGAAGCTAAAATTGTCAGTGCCCAAAGGGAACCAGGACAGATCGACATCAATGACGTTGTGGTAGGGCGCAGTGTCGATCTGTGGGGACACCATAATGAATATTTGGGAACTACTTTTAATCGGACGCGGATTTTTGATGTCGATCCGGCTTCTAACTGGACGACAACCGTGATGCTCGGTCAACTGACCTTTGGCAGAGAAGGGGCTTCGCAGGAAGTCCCGAATTTGTTGTCGGCTCCGGTGGAAGGGCTGCAACCTGCGCGGTGGCAAAATTTTGACTATATTCAAAACTTGCCCGAACACTGTCTCAATCGTGAATTTCAGCGATCGAGCGTCCATCAGTTTACTGTTGACAAAGCGGCACCAGATTTTTTCTGGGGAGATGAAGTTGCCGATTCGCCGACAGTCGAGCTGTTGCGTCAGGCGATGGAGCGGGAGGATGTATTAGGGCTGGTAGTGCAATTTAGCTTGAGCAATATGTCTGCCCCGCTCCAACCAGATTCGGCTACTTTCTGGAATCTGCATGGCTCGATCGGGTTGTGGTGCGAGGGCGAGTCGAGTACTTATCCAGCGGGTAGATTGCTAATTCCTGCTGGTGGTATCGAGCGGCAAGAATCACCGCCGTTGTCTAATCTCTCCGTGTGCGTTACAGAGCGCGGTGTCAGTCTGAATGCGATTACCGCCGTACCTTGTATCGATCGTGCCCCACAAGCTGGCCCAGGGCCGACTCATGCGATCGGCCCCAAACGCGATTTAGGCGAGTTGGAACTGCGGACGATCGTAAGTCACCAATTAGTAGCGACGATTCCTAGACAAGCTTATCAGCAGGAAGCGCATCGACTTACGAGTGGGATTATCGATCTCCCCCTAGCCGCAGCGTGGGACGATCTCCGCACTGCGATCGAACAGGAAGGTTTGTCGATTATCGGTACCATAGACGGACAGAGACGAGTCCTGCTGGAGGAACAGGAGATTAATCTCCAGATCGACGAGGCTGCTCTGTTTCTAGAATTTCCCAACCACAAAACAGGTGAAGATTATGCTGTCGAAGTAGCGGTGCGATCGTTTGTGCGCGGGCAACCTGCACCTGTCGAGTCTGTCCATCTCAGTCAGTATTACAATCCCCGTGGACTACCTCAGCTCCGGCATGAGTTCGATCGCGATCCGGCGAAAGTCGGTCGAGATTTTCACTATCCCTCCAGTAGCCAGCTCAATATGCTGGAATTTAAACCTGGTAAACAAGCAGAAACCGGAGACTTTACCACTAGCTGCGTGTTGGCAACCGATCGGCAGGGGCTAGGCTGGTTGACGATTCGGGGCTGCCAGTCGGGAACTACCCGCGTGCTGTTATCGGCAGATCCGCAAGCATTACCTGTAGATCGCTATCATCCCGATGTAGCAGAACTTAGCTACGACAACGACGATCTTTTAGGTTTTTGGTCTGGGGCTGGCTCGTTTGCGGTGCGGGTGATGGGCGATGACTGGCATTTGGCAGATATTCCCGATCGCGATGTCGATTTCGATCTGATTTATAAAGAAATTCTCGCTTATTACGAATTGTGCTTCTCATTCATGAAAGCCGAAGTTTTTAGCCTTGCCGACAAGTGCAAAGTAGAAACTTATGCGCGGTTGATGTGGCAAATGTGCGACCCCCAAAACAAAAATAAAACCTATTACATGCCCCCAACTAGGGAATTATCTCAACCAAAAGCAATGCTTTTATATAAATATTTACAAAATCAACAGCAAGTTGGCTACGTTCCCGATCCCACTCCCACAATCAAACGGACGCAAAGATCGATCGAGACCCGTGAAGAATTGGTAGTCGCCCTGCGCCAAGCCGCCGAACTAGAAGTCGCGGTGATGTTGCAATATATTTATGCAGCTTATTCCATCCCCAACTACGTGACAGGTAAAGAATACGTGCAGCGGGGTTTATGGACTCCCGCCCAATTAAACTTAGCCTGTGGCGATGGGCAAGAGAAAGATAAATATGGAATGCGGGGCGTATTGTTGGAGATTTCCCATGAGGAAATGATCCACTTTTTGATGGTTAATAACATTCTGATGGCGATGGGCGAACCTTTTTACCCAGCCAATCCTAACTTCGGCGAGATCGACAGGTATTGTCCGATCGATGTGGACTTGGCACTCGAACCTCTAAATGCTAATAGTATTCACCGCTTTATGCGACTGGAAATGCCCGACTTTTTAGCAGAGGAATTAGCCGAACGCGACGTTGAAGACCCGATCGGCGATCGATTACATCGTTATGGTTCATTGAGCGAATTGTATCGCCAAATTCGCGAAGCCATTGAAACAATCCCCGATTTATTTCTCACTAAAAAAGGCCCAGCCGGAGGCGAGCATCACTTATTTTTAAGGGAGGATTTCAATCAGCATCACCCCCACTATCAGTTGCAAGTGGAAGATGTAAATAGTGCCCTGTTTGCGATCGACGTGATTACCGAACAAGGGGAAGGGTGCGATGCCAACTCGCCTAAATTCGATCGATCGCACTATCAGCAATTTCGCCGGATGGCAGCAGCCCTAGCCCAAGAACAGTTTCCGAAGGATAACGACAACGACCCCTTACCCTGGAATCCATCCTATCCAGCTCTACGCAACCCGACACTGCATTCAAAAGACTGTAGTACCAGCGTGGTAACTGCGGCGGAGACGGCGATCGTCATGCAAATCTGCGACGAGTGCTACTTCATCATGATGCAGCTCATGGTGCAGCACTTTGGGCTGATGCCGAATGGTAGCCTGCGGCGATCGAAACTGATGAATGCCGCGATCGATATTATGGCAGGCATGGTTCGTCCCCTCGGCGAACTACTGATGACGATGCCTTCTGGGAAGCGGGGCAGAACGGCAGGGCCATCTTTTAATATGGCAACCCAACCTGTTTATATTCCCACGCCAGAGATTGCTTATCAGGCGATCGCGCGGCGGTTTGAAAAATTGAGCGAGCGAGCTAAAAAATGTCCGGCGATTAGCAGCACAGTTACTGAGCTGTTTGATTTTTACGTTGGTTTTTTTACGGAGATGGCGATCGATTAGTTATGAGAGTTGGAGCGTAGTCCCGTTACCCCACCCCAGCCCTCCCCTTATAAAGGGGAGGGAGCAAGAAAGAAAGCCCTCCCCATGGGGAGGGATCCGGAAAAGCCCCCCCTTTATAAGGGGGGGTTGGGGGGGTAACACCATCTCAGTCGAAGCCTATCCCCTATCCCCTATCCCCTCTTTAGCAACCATGAATCATCAGAAGATCGAAACAGAAGTATTAATTATTGGTGGCGGCCCCGTCGGGCTAGCAATGGCCTTAGAACTGAGATACCAAGGCATCGATTGTGTGCTAGTCGAACAGTCTGATGGTGTCATCGATCATCCCAAAGTTGGGACTGTCGGGCCGCGATCGATGGAAATTTTTCGCCGTTGGGGTGTAGCTCAATCGATTCGCGATGCGGGTTGGCCAGCAGACCATCCACTCGATGTTGCTTGGGTGACGGCTGTGGGCAAACACGAGATCCATCGATTGAAGTTTGGTAGTCACGCCGAGCGAACCTTACCACCCTATAGCCCAGAATCAGAACATCCCTGTCCCCATCACTGGCTAGTGCCCTTACTCATGAAAGAGCTGGGTACTGCTCCGGCTGGGCCGATTAACCTCAACTGTCGGATGGAAAGTTTGGAATCGACTCCGCAGGGAATTGTCGGTCAAATCACATTTTTAGAGAGCGGCGATACAGCGACTGTCGAGGCTAAATACGCGGTGGCTTGCGATGGTGCGAGTAGCGTCATTCGTAAAACCTGCGGCATCGATACGCTCGCCCACCATCCCACTCGCATATTTCAAAACATTCTCTTCCAGGCACCAGAACTACCGGAGATTTTGGGATCGCGGCGAGCATTGGTGTTCTTTATGATGACCCCAGATAATTTGCGCTATCCGCTGCGATCGATGGACGGGGTGGGTCTATATCGC
>NZ_JANMZA010000114.1:0-6101 GCF_031382685.1 Chamaesiphon sp. OTE_8_metabat_110
CGCCACAAATTCCAGTTTAGCTGTGAGTACGCCAAACTGATCGAAAATGGCAAATTGACTCAAACAGTCCGCAACCCCAATTATCGCGGCGTCACGCCCCAATTCTGGGGCAATCTGGCTCAAATCGGCAACGCCAACACCTGGGAAATGTACGGTTCTCCGTTCTGCGGTAAAGGCGAACCCAATCAAATCGTCTGGGTGGGGCACGGCGCACCCGTTGCCGCCTTTACCGATATCGAAATCTTTGGTGGGGATTAACACCCTAGAATCTGAGGTGGGCAACACCTAAAATATGAACAGGAATATTCAAGGGAAATTATGACCGATCGACTGATTCGAGCAACAGCAGCAGGTGGCAAAATTCGAGCTGTAGGGGCAATTACCACCACCCTCACCGAAACAGCTAGAGTGCGTCATCGGCTCTCAGCCGTGTCTACAGACGCCTTGGGACGCGCGATGACGGCGGCATTATTGCTGACATCCGGCATGAAAGTCAAATTTGGTCGCGTCAATCTCCGACTCAAAGGCAACGGCCCGATGGGTGGATTGATGGTCGATGCTGGCGTTGATGGGACTGTTAGAGGCTATGTCAATCATCCCCATATCGAAGTACCGCTTAACGCTGCTGGTAAACTAGACGTGGGCGGCGCGATCGGTAAGGAAGGTTTTGTCTACGTCTTTCGGGATCTGGGTTACGGTCGTCCCTACTCTAGTACTGTCGAGCTAGTCTCTGGCGAAGTCGGCGACGATGTTGCCAACTATCTATTTAGCTCCGAGCAAACGCCGTCAGCGTTGGTATTAGGCGTCTCGATGAATAGTCAAAGTGTGCAATCCGCTGGCGGAATCTTGATTCAAGTTCTACCTAAAGCCGCACAAGATGAGTCATTAGTAGAACTATTAGAATCGCGAGTCAGTAGTTTGCAAGGCTTCACACCCTTACTACAATCTGGCAAAGAGCTACCAGAGATTTTAGAGGAGCTATTAGGCGATTTGGATCTGAAAATATTTCCAGACGAGAAGGAACTAAAATTTGACTGTCCTTGCTCGGAGCAACGGATGCTCGGCGCACTAAAGCTACTCGGGACTGATGAACTCGAAGACATGATTGCCACCGACAAGGGTGCTGAAGCTACTTGTGATTTTTGTGGAGAAGTCTATCACGTCGGTGAGGATAAACTTGCTCAATTAGTCGGCGAATTACAGTTACAAAGTTAACTAGTAAGTTGTAAGAAATAAGGGAGGGGCAATTTATAAATTGCCCCTCCCTTATTGCGATGCTGACTGGTTTATTGCTCAAAATCATCCATATTAATTAGGCTAAAAATCGAGCTGCCGATCGAGATAAATTATGGTCGAATTAGAGCATCATTAGGATCGCACTATTAAACACCGCACTCGATCGCATTGCCCGAATCGCCTTCTCTCTGTCAGGATGATAGTAACCACCCAGATCGATCGACTTACCTTGCGAATCATTTAACTCAGCGACGATCTCAGTTTCATGTTCTTGCAATTGTTGTGCTAACTTCCCAAATTTTGTCTTCAATTCTGGGTTTTTATCCTGTGCTGCTAACTCCTGCGCCCAATACATTGCTAGATAAAAATGACTGCCGCGATTGTCTAACTCGTGAACTTTTGAAGCTGGAGATTTGCTATTATCTAAATACTTGCCATTAGCTCGATCGAGTGTTTCGGCTAAGATTAGTGCGTCGGGATTATTTGTTTTCTGTCCCAAATCTTCTAGAGATACTGCTAGAGCCAAGAATTCACCCAAGGAATCCCAGCGTAGATGTCCTTCCTCTACAAATTGTTGGACGTGTTTGGGTGCCGAACCACCCGCACCTGTCTCAAATAAGCCGCCACCAGCCAGTAAGGGGACGATCGACAGCATTTTAGAACTGGTACCTAGTTCGAGAATCGGGAATAAATCGGTGAGATAATCCCGCAACACATTTCCAGTGACGGAGATGACATTTTCACCCGCCTTAATCGATTCGCAAGTAAACCGCATCGCTGCAACTGGTGAGAGAATTTGAATATCCAATCCCGTCGTGTCGTGGTGAGTTAAATACTCCTTCACCTTAGCAATCAGATTAGCATCATGAGCGCGATCGGTATCCAACCAGAAGATCGTCGGGCAACCCGTCGCTCTGGCGCGATTTACCGCTAACTTCACCCAATCTTGAATCGGTAAATCCTTCGTCTGACACATCCGCCAGATATCGCCCTGTTCTACCTGATGTTCCATTAATGTCTCGCCAGCGGCAGCTAGCACCCGCACCACGCCGTCGCAAGGGATTTCAAAGGTTTTGTCATGAGAGCCATATTCCTCAGCTTTCTGCGCCATTAAGCCCACATTGGCGACATTTCCCATCGTGGTAACATCAAATGCGCCCTGCTCCTGACAGAATTCGATACAAGCCTGATATATAGTCGCATAAGAGCGATCGGGAATCATCGCCTTCATATCGTGCGCTTGCCCATCCGCGCCCCACATTTTGCCCGAAGTCCGAATCGCCGCAGCCATCGACGCATCGATAATTACGTCGCTGGGTACGTGGAGATTGGTAATCCCCTTATCGGAATTCACCATCGCGAGTTGGGGGCGAGTACTATACACTGCTTGAATGTCAGACTCGATCTTCTCCCGCTCTGCTACTGGTAAGGATTGAATCTTGGCATAGACATCCCCAATCCCGTTATGAGGATTTACGCCCAACTTATCAAAGGTTTCGGCATATTTAGCAAACACATCCTGATAATAAACCTTAACCGCGTGCCCGAAGATAATCGGATCGGAGATTTTCATCATCGTCGCCTTAACGTGGAGCGAGAGCAAAATATTTTCAGACTTTGCGGCTTGAATTTCGCGATCGAAAAAAGCCCGCAACGCCTTGACACTCATCACCGCCGCATCGATAACTTCCCCCGCCGTCACCATCACCCGATCTTTTAGCACCTTCACCGCACCATCCGCTGCGACTAGCTCGATTTTGACATTACCCGCATCACTAACAACTACCGACTGCTCGCTCCCATAAAAATCACCACTCTCCATGTGAGATACATGAGTCTTGGAATCCTGCTTCCATTCACCAACTCTGTGGGGATTCTTTTGAGCGTATTTTTTCACCGCCGCTGCTACCCGCCTGTCAGAATTTCCCTCCCGCAACACCGGATTCACCGCACTCCCCAAAATCTTGGCATACCGCGCCTTAATCGCCACCTCTGCATCATTCTGCGGTTGAGCGGGATAGTCAGGAATGTCGTACCCCTGCCCTTGTAGCTCCTGAATCGCGGCTGTCAATTGAGGCGTCGAAGCACTGATATTCGGCAACTTGATAATATTCGCATCCGGTGTCTTTGCCAATTCGCCCAACATTGCTAAAGCATCAGGTTGTTGTTGCGCAGGTGTCAATCGATCGCTAAAAGCGGCTAGAATCCGCCCAGCCAGGGAAATATCGGCAGTCTCGATCGATACATTAGCAGCTTTGGTAAATGCTTGGACGATCGGCAAGAATGAATAAGTTGCCAAAGCCGGAGCTTCATCGGTGAGGGTATAGACGATTTTCGAGGGTTGGGCTGTCATAGATCTTCCTTGGATGTGTGGCTTTGGCAATGATGGATGGTTCCAAACCATCATTTTGACATCTCTAGGGGATCTGTTGGTAGTGTAGTTGGCGAAATGGGTAATCTAAGAGGATACATTACATAAAATCGGCAATCTCGAATCGTATGTAATGGAAATGAGAACCGATATTCAATGATTGGATAGTCAAATAGTTATTCCTAACGATCTGATGAGTTCAGACGAAATAAGCCCTTAAGTAAAAAGTAGGGCGTGTTGCTGCGAAGCATAACGCACCAATCCATCTTATAGAAAGTAGGGTGTGTCACTGCGAAGCATAACGCACCGTTTCAATTAACACGATCGAGATGTTCCCCCAATGTCTAATTACCGCAGACCATATGTTAATGGTGGGACATATTTCATTACCCAAGTTACCTATCAACGTCAACCTTGGCTCTGTTCTGAGATCGGACGGGTAGCAATGCGCGAGGCAATCCAGCACGTTCGCCAGCAATACCCTTTTGAAATCGATGCGATTGTCCTTTTACCCGACCATTTTCATGCCCTGTTGACATTACCAGTCGATGATAGTAATTTCTCACTCAGAATGCGATTAATTAAAAGGTATGTCACTAAATATTATGGTGCAAAGTTAGAAATCGATCTTGATATTTCTGAATCGAGAATCGCACGGAAAGAACGTAATTTATGGCAGCGTCGTTTCTGGGAACACTTAATTAGAGATGAGACAGATTTTGCCAATCATTGTGACTATATTCACTATAATCCCGTTCGACATGGATTGTGCGACCGACCGCAGGGATGGGCTTTCTCTAGCATTCATCGGTTTGTTAGATCTGGTATTTATCCGTCAAATTGGAGCAATGAAATCGATCTTAACGATCCGATCGAGGATCTGTGATGGTGCGTTACGCTGGCGCGATAACACACCCTACTTTTTTATGAATAGAATTTCAGAGCGGAGAAAGATGGTGCGTTACGCTGGCGCGATAACAAACCCTACTTTTTTATGAATAGAATTTCAGTTACTAATTTGGACTTGTCCATCGACAATCCGAGCGGAGAAAGTCTCAAGCTTTACACTCGAATCATCTAAGCACTCACCTGTTAAGAGGCTAAAATTTTGCTTATAAATCGGCGATGCGACTTTGGGAATCCCATTGCGATCGCCGACAATACCTCTAGATAAGACGTATGCTTTACTAAACGGATCGTAATTCTCGATCGCGTAAACATCATTACCTTCACCGACTCTAAATACGGCGATTTGGCGATCGTTTACTAAGGCACAAACGCCTGTATTTGGTAAGATTCGGTCTAGGGTGCAGATCGTTGTCCACTGCTGGGTGGTTGGCTGAATTGATTCTATTTGTGACATTAAAAAGCTCTTATAAATTACGACGCTCGATCGAGGATCGAATCAGACTGTGGATCTTTGTTAATTCAGGTAGGGGTAATTCATGAATTACCCCTACCTGAATTAACTTATTTTAACGATCGATCTCTAATAGTTGTCGTTCATGCTCGAATACAGGACGCTTTTGTCCGCGTTCTTCTACTACAACGATATTAGGATCGGGGATATCGGTATTGACGAAGTGTTGGAAGCGTTGGAGTTTTACCGGATCTTTAAGCGTGACATCCCATTCACAGGCATAAGTGGCGACTTGATGCGCCATTTCTGCTTCAAGTTCTTCAGCGATACCGAGAGAATCATTGATAATCACGTTTTGCAGATATTCCATGCCGCCTTCGAGTTTATTAAACCATGTTGCCGTGCGTTCGAGGCGATTGGCGGTGCGGATGTAGAACATCAAGAACCTATCTACATAGCGAATCAGGGTTTCTTTATCTAAGTCGGCGGCGAGGAGTTGTGCGTGTTGGGGTTTCATCCCGCCGTTACCGCACACATATAGGTTCCAACCTTTCTCGGTGGCGATAATGCCAAAATCCTTGCTTTGGGCTTCCGCACATTCGCGGGTACAGCCAGAGACGGCGGATTTGAATTTGTGCGGGGCGCGGAGTCCACGATAGCGTAATTCTACCTCGATCGCGAGGCTGACCGAATCTTGGACGCCAAATCGACACCAGGTACTACCGACGCAGGATTTAACCGTGCGGAGAGCTTTGCCGTAGGCGTGCCCGGATTCAAAGCCAGCAGCCACGAGTCGCTGCCAAATTAGGGGAAGTTGGTCTACCCGTGCGCCGAGTAAATCGATGCGCTGTGCGCCCGTTATTTTGGTGTAGAGTCCAAAATCTTTGGCGACTTGTCCGAGGACGATCAGTTTTTCGGGGGTGATTTCGCCGCCAGGAATCCGGGGGATGACTGAGTAGGTGCCGTCGCGTTGGATATTGGCGAGGAAGGCATCGTTGGTATCTTGCAAGGCGACGTGGGGTGCGTCGAGAATTTGATCGTTCCAGGCGGAGGCGAGAATCGAACTGACGGCTGGTTTACAGATTTCGCACCCGCGTCCGGTACCATGTCGATCGAGGAGTTGTTGAAAGGTGT
>NZ_JANMZA010000116.1:0-3451 GCF_031382685.1 Chamaesiphon sp. OTE_8_metabat_110
GCAAATGCTGGCTCGTCAGGGGCTGGCGATCGATAAAAGGTGCCCACCATTGGTGACTTAATTGCGACCCACTTAGTATCGATCGTTGGCGCGCTCGCCTCGGCTGACTGTAATTGGTGTTCGGGTGCGGGTAAGGCGATGACCTGAGTGTTAATATCGGCGATCGTGGTCGAAATCGAGCCGTTGACAAACTGCGGATGTCCCTTACTGACTGTCAGTTCAAAGTCAGCATTCTTGAGGGTTAATTCCGTAATATTATTAGCGGCGATCGCGGCTAATAGTTCGCTGAGTTCTTTAAAATCGATTGTCATATTTAGTGTGGCAATAGCCACTAATTATTAGTAATAAAGTCGATATATTTAGATGTCGATCGTTTAAATATTTTCTAAAAATTCATTATTAAAATCCGCATCAACCCGATCTTCAAAATCTCAACATGGCGATCGATCGTCTGATTAGGCTGAATACATTTGAGCCGATCGATTAACTGACTGACGCGTGCTAGCTCGCGCTAAAATTCACTGGCATCTAAATAACTGCTCGGCTCGATCCGATCTAATTTCAAGCCGAGAGTGTATTTAGAACTAATTTAGAGCGATTTAGCAGTGCCAATCTGCCGAGCTGCACGGATGTAGCGTTCTGATTCCATCCAGTGGACATCGGTACCAATCTAGCTCTCACGTCCGACATATTGGTCTGTACGCGTGTCGATTTTGATTTTTTCACCGATACTGATAAATAAGGGTACCGTGACTTGTGCGCCAGTTTCGACGATCGCAGGCTTGCTCCCGCCTGTGGCTGTGTCGCCCTTCATGCCTGGATCGGTATCGGTTACTACCAATACTACAGTGTTGGGAAGTTCTACTTCCATGATTTGCTCGCCCCAACGGACGATGCTCACTTCCATCCCTTCTTTGAGATACTTGACATTAGGCCCGATTTGGGTAGGGGTGAGGTTGGATTCTTCAAAAGATTCCATGTCCATGAACACGAATTGATCGCCATCCTTGTAGGTGTGCTGCATTTTGATTTTTTCGAGGGTAGCTTGAGGCATAGTTTCCCCCGCGCGGAATGTCTCTTCCACGACGCTACCTGTCTGGACATTTTTGAGCTTGGTTCTGACAAATGCCGAACCTTTGCCCGGTTTCACATGGAGAGACTCGACGATCTTCCATACACCGCTCTTCCACTCAATGGATACACCAGGTCTAAAATCGTTACTGGAAATCATGAATATTTCTATTGTTGCACGGAACTGTTGGCATCTTATTTTATCAGTCTTCGCGACTCTGAGGCTATTTTCAGCTCACTATATCTTACAGGCAGACATCACTGCCTCAATCGATCGTCCTATAACTAACCGCCCACTTCCAGCTATATTTACTCTCGTAAATATTTAAGACACTGGAAATAGACGGTTAAATTTACCTAAATTAGGATTCGATTAACGAGACGCAGGGGTTTAAATCCCCCACCATTGACGGTGGATTGTTATTAGGGTGGGTTTTAAATCCCCAGCCCTTTCAACCCAATTCTCAATTCTCAATTAAATTAATGATGTTTTTTGGGTATATCTCCTTCAAAAGGTTGCCCTCCAGTTGGCGGATATCGATCGCGATTGGGTCCAAATATTCGGTTCGCTGCATCGGAAAAATATCCGATGAAACGTTCTAGCATGGTGGCAATTCGCATAACTCTAGCCCCTGCGTTAAAATAGATCGATCTCTCAATCTTTGATACTTCTAAAGTATAAAGTACCCGGTCGTGTGAGCTGATTAATGTAATAGATATTTAACGATTCTAAACTTTGACCGATGGATAATAACCTTTGATTTCGCGGTTGTAAAAGCTGCCAATCGAATCAGTTTCTTGCAGATCTTCCCAAACTTCTGGTTCTACTGCTGAATATTGATAAACTGCGCCACTATTAAACTCAATCTGCAAGATCTCGCGATCGTAATCGTAACCTACCTGTGCCGCCATCGTAGAACAGGCGGGCAACATTTCAATGGGTTCGCTCGGCTCGATTGCTACTGCCGCTGCGATAATTCGATCGAGCATTTGCAATCCTTCATAAGCCGCCAGTGGAGCAGGGATTTCGATATATTCGATCTCCTGTTCGCGTTCGATAATCAGCTTGAGTCCATCCTCATCGTGCGCGATCGCTTTTAAGCTGCTTAAATCGATTTTACTTAGCTTCATCGGATTTTTTGCTCCTACTAGCAGTGAGATCGTTAGTTATTTTCAATCATTATATAGTACTATTATACCATGAATCGATTCGAGTAGCAATTCGGGCTGTATTTTTAAGTATTAAGGCTGAACGTAGGAGGTCAGATGCAGATGTCTGGAGCATTGGGCAACAGGCAGTGAGTAGTAAAATAGAATTATTTTGCTGCCACAACCCGAGGGTACCCTCAGATCTACGCTAATTACTCACACCTCACCACACATCCCACCTCCATGACCGATAATACTCCTGACTTAACTGGTATTCGCACGAGCCAGAGTCAAATTCGTAATGCTGATTATCGTCAACTCGATCGTACCAAACTATCGCCGATGTACCAACACTACGTCGAGGTGAAAACTCAGTATCCCCACGCATTGCTGTTGTATCGGTGTGGTGATTTTTTCGAGACTTTTTTTCAGGATGCGATTACGATTGCGCGGGAACTGGAATTGGTGTTGACGAGTAAGGAAGGGGGCAAAGAAATCGGGCGGGTACCAATGACTGGAGTACCCCATCATGCGGTCGATCGCTATTGTGCCATCTTAGTGGAAAAAGGCTACGCGATCGCCATCTGCGACCAAATGGAAACCGCCGCCGAAGCTGCCGAATCGGGGGGTGGTTTAGTCCGGCGCGAAGTCGTCCGCGTCCTCACTCCAGGCACGATTCAGGAAGAAGAAATGCTCCAATCGCGCCGGAATAATTTCCTCGCGGCGATCGTCCTTGTCGGCGATAATTGGGGACTAGCATATACAGATATCTCCACAGGCGAATTTCTTACCACCCAAAGCACCGATTTAGAAGTCCTCACCCAAGAGCTGATGCGGCTCCAACCGCCCGAAATTCTAATTCCGATCGCGGCTCCCGATCTCAATCGCCTGCTCCGCCCTGGCGAAACCTCCGACTTACTCCCCACCAGTCTGCCCAACTGCTTCTGCTATGCCATGCGCCCCCTAGCACCATTTACCCTCCCAGAAGCCAAACAGCGGCTGTTGGATACCTTCAAAATGCGATCGCTAGAATCTTTGGGGTGCGCGCCGTTTCCGCTGGCTGTACGAGCTGCTGGCGGCTTATTGGAATATCTCGAAGCGACCCAAAAAGGTAATCCCGTTACACTGCAACCCTTACGTACCTATTCACTCGGCGATTATCTAGTATTCGATCGTCAGTCTTGTCGCAACCTCGAAATTACTCAAACCGTGCGGGATGGCTACTTTCAAG
>NZ_JANMZA010000117.1:0-4100 GCF_031382685.1 Chamaesiphon sp. OTE_8_metabat_110
GTCTTTTTTAACTTGGGTTTCGTTAGCTTCACCAGAGTTGTTCAAGTAGCCATACTTTTTGATGCAAGCATCGTAAGCTTCTTTAGCTACGTTGTCTAAGTTAGCAGCTAATTTTTCAGCAGCTTCTAAACGTGCAGCAGCGCGTTGGATGCTACCTTGTACGGATTCTAAATCGGAAGAAGTAGGGAAACGACCAGCCGCATCAGCAGCAGCG
Source organism: Chamaesiphon sp. OTE_8_metabat_110 (assembly GCF_031382685.1). Taxonomy (NCBI): domain Bacteria; kingdom Bacillati; phylum Cyanobacteriota; class Cyanophyceae; order Gomontiellales; family Chamaesiphonaceae; genus Chamaesiphon; species Chamaesiphon sp. OTE_8_metabat_110. Next base: position 215 of record NZ_JANMZA010000117.1, read on the forward strand.
ATCACTGTGGTAACTACAGATTTCATGTTCGGATAACTCCAGAAAAAATATTTTGATAGTTTGTTTCAATGCTCGGTCAACTTGTAACGATAGCTTTCGTCTACTAGCTGAGTGCAGAGATTACGCGATCGAAATAGGAAGCTGCTTCGGAAGTTAATGCGGAACAGTCGCCTTTAGATGCGCCCATTTGAACGAATTTTTTACCGCCGTTAGCTTCGGTATTGGTGTCGTTAATGTGAGCCAACGCCGCAGATTTCATGATTTGAACTGCACGGAGGGTGGAAGGTGTAGGTACGCCTAAAGCTGCGTAAGTTTCTTTCAAACCGTTGAGGCAACGATCGTCGAGTACGGAAGCGTCACCAGCTAGAAGTGCGTAAGTTACATAGCGCAAGATGATTTCAGCATCGCGCAGACAAGCAGCCATGCGACGGTTGGGGTAGCAGTTACCACCAGCTTGGATCAAACCTTGGTTTTCGCAAATCATCCCAGCTACAGCGTCGGATACAGCGCAGCTCGCGTTGCTGGCGATCGCGTTAACTGCATCTAGGCGTTTGTTGCCTTCAGCAATGAAGCCTTTGAGTGCGTTGAGGTCGGTACCACCGATCGCAGCGGTCTTAGCATCTGCGGTAACTACCGCTCTGGAAAAAGAGTCAAGCATTGTGGGCTTCTCCTGGTATTGATGAACAATTTCGAGGTTCATCATAAACCGATCTCTTCACCAGAAACTACAGTTATGAGAAACAACTCAACAATCTGTAACAATAGCTACGGCGATCGGCAGAGGTAAGGGTTCAATAATTAATAATTAATAATTAATAATTATTAATTACCTCTTTCCCGTCCTTTGTAGCGTCTGCCGATTCACAAAGGACAAAGGATTGAATCCATCGATAATCTTGTTTGATTTCCACATTTATGGGGAGGCTTGATACCTGTTTTTCTCGGTAAGGGGTTTAGAGAGGGAGTCTGGTTCGATCTGTCATTCTCTAGGGAGCACTACCCTGTCGATCGAATCCAGGAATCGAGCCAATTTCCTTACCTGCTAGCCCTTGTTGCGCTGTTTGGCTCTGATGATATGAAAAATTGACGGTGCGAGGGAGATGAACATAATTCCCAAGATAATCGGAATTAAATAGCGATCGATTTGGTCTTCGGGAATACTGCGCCCTAAAAAATAGCCGAGTAAAGTCAGTCCGATCGCCCATGCAAATCCACCTACCACATTGTATTGCATAAATGTTTTGTAGCGCATCGCGGCAATCCCAGCCACGATTGGCGCGAATGTCCGCACAAATGGCATGAACCGGGCTAAAATGAGCGCCGTTTTACCTTGGCGCTCGAAGAAGGCTTCGGCTGCAACTAAATGTTTTTTCTTAAAAAACTTAGAATCTTCTCGATCGAATAACTTGCGCCCGAACCTTTTGCCAGTATAGTAACCGACGCTATCACCTAAAACTGCAAACACAAAACAGCCAAAAGCCATAACTTGGATATCTAATCCAGTTTTGGGCAACGAACACAAGAAACCAGCCACAAATAGCAAGCTATCTCCAGGCAATAAAAACCCGACTAATAACCCTGATTCAGCAAAAACAATACTCCATACCAATGGATAACCAAAAGTCTGAATCAATGTATGTAGGTCGAAAGGCATGTTAAATTAAATCCTCACTCAAACTTGATATTTTGCTAGTAATTATCATGCTCTTGGCTGTATTTTGACCTAAAATGCCGCAGTTCTAATGATGAGATTGCGCCAATTGTCCCACCAAACCGACGATCGCGCCACCACAAATCGGCCAGAGGGGATCGACTCGCCATCGCCATATTAGCAGAGCCGCGATCGCGGCGATAAAGATCGATTGCCAGTCTAATAGTGTACCTGCGGCAAGTCGATAGGCAACGACCGCAATCGCTCCCCACGCCCCCGCATTAACGCCATCCAACCAACTGCGAAACCACAGCGATTGTCGCAATCGGGGTGCCCAGTAAGTCACTACAGCCACGTACCCAAAGCTAGGTAGAAAAATCCCAACTGTCGCCGCGATCGCACCTGGATGTCCGGCGAGGAGGTACCCGATGAAAGTAGCCGTCGTGAATAAAGGGCCAGGTGTCACTTGCCCAATCGCGATCGCATCGAGTAGCTGGGTGGATGTCAGCCAGTGAGTGCGATCGACTAATTCTGGCTGGAGAAATGCCAATAATACATAACCTCCGCCATAAATCGTCGCCCCAATTTTGAGAAAAACTGTGAAGACGTCGAGCCATGCTGGATGTGACGTAAGTGCTGGCAAAATCGCCAGTCCGGGTAATTCCAGCCTCGGCAATAATAAGATGGGCAAATTACGTCTGGGCGTGCGCCAATTTTGCCCCAGCATCACCCCAAATCCCGCCAGCAACAGCACCAATAAGGTGTTGACACCTAAAACCCCAAACAACCCGATCGCGACGACTCCAGCCGCACCTGTGAGGCGATTTTTCAGTGCCGATTTACCTAATTTCCAGGTCGCTTGCAGAGTTAAGACGACGACTACTGGCTTAATCCCCGCGAAAGTCGCGATCGCTTGGGGCACATCGTCTACTCGATCGTACCCGATCGCCAAGCCCCAGACGATCGCCATCGCTGGCAAAATAAAACACACCCCCGCAAGTACCAATCCCCACCACCCCGCCCGGAGATAGCCAATATAAATCGCCACCTGCGTCGAACTCGGCCCCGGAATCAGATTTGTCAACCCAATTAAATCCAAAAATTGCGATTGCGAAATCCACTGTCTTCGGGTGACAACTTCTGCTTCCAGCATGGCAATATGCGCCGCTGGCCCCCCAAATCCGATCGTCCCTAGTTTCAAGAAGACTGCTGCTACTTCAGTCAGATGCGATGGTAAGCGGGTCATAGAATAGACTTCATGCGGAAGTCAGGATGTTATCGAGTGGCACATTTGAGTTTACTAGATTTTTCATCAGCGATCGAAGGTTGTTTCTCGATCGTCACGGTAGTAGAAGTTGATAAACTATTAAGGGCAGAAGTTAAAGGTTAATTAGTTATTCCCCATCTTCGATATCCTCAGTCGTGAGAGGTGATTGAGAACTATGTCGCACGTACAACACATAAACAGTGGCATCGCGAATTACAAATAGAATTCGATAAACATTTTTAGATTTGCCATGCAAAAGCTGGCGAACTTCTTCTGGAAAAATTTCATGTTCGATCGCCAATCCACAGCGCTGTGGTTTTTCTTGGAGGGTGGCAATGATGTTCATCAAACTCCGAAACCATCGGTCAGCAAAATCAGAATTCCGTTCGCGATACCATTGATAAGTACGATCGATTTGGGCTTCAGCAATCGGGGTTAGCTCAACCTGGAATGTCATATTTGCGCTGCATATCTTGGATGAAATCACCAATCGGGCGAGTTTGACCCTTGTTAAGCTCCTCAAGCCCTTGACTGATTCCCGCGATCGTTTCGATGCGCTCGATAAGTTCGCTCAGTTTAGCGGGGTCGATATTATTTGGATCGAGGAATGTTACCAGTACCTGCGTTCGAGCGCCTATATGCTGTGGTGGCCGATCGATCTGGATTTGCCCGTTTTCATATACGCCTTCGATCGTTTCTAACATGGAAGTATATTTGGAGATACAGGTCTACTTAATTTTACGGCAATATTGGGAGTGACGGTCTTAGGTCGATCGATGATTTTTTGGATGGATTCCCAACCGTGACTAAAAAACAGGTCGTTTATCGAAGGGAGCATCCCACTTTTTATTTAGCGATCGCTAATTAATCTGTTAAGGTAGGCACAGCGATGGGCTAGTACTTGAGGAACATTTTCAAATTTCCACTGTGCCCCAGATATTTTAGTGCGACGGTCAATCTGTTTAATT
>NZ_JANMZA010000182.1:0-8797 GCF_031382685.1 Chamaesiphon sp. OTE_8_metabat_110
GCTCAGTATAACAAGCTAGGGTCGGCAGTCCATCCGAGGATTTACTTACTAGATCGCTCAGTCTTCTCCATAGACGCCAAGTATCGCTATTTGGGTTCCATCCCAAACTGGATTCGATCGCTGCTAGACCCGGGTCTTCATAACCGCCACAGTTGCCGTACAGCGGCGGTTGCTGCGCTGGCTCGATCGAGCCAGCCGGGATATTTTTCTCAGTAATAATACGGAGAACTATTCATCTTGACGATCGAAATCATCAAATTTTTTTCTCACGACACCCTAATTTTCGCCTCGCCTAATTTCACGAGGGATTAGTACCGAATCGAGGAATGCCAAGCAAGACAAATATTAGTACCGAACTTACCACGATCGGCACAGATGTTACAGAGTTCCAAAACCTTTTTTCTTTTTCTTCGCTTTTGCAGGTGCGCCCGGTTGACCGCCCCGTGCGCCTGGTTGACCCCCACCCATGCCGGGAAAATTCCCCATACTCATCTGTTGCATCATGGTTCGCATCCGGGTAAATTCAGCAATCAGCCGACTAACATCAGCTTCTTCATAACCACAACCCTTGGCAATCCGCCGCCGCCGACTGGGAGTACTCGCGAGTAAATCGGGATTAGCGCGTTCTTCTTTCGTCATCGACTGAATCATCGCTTCAGCCTTTTTGAGCTGATCTTCGCCCTGTTTGAGCTGCCCGTCAGAGAGTTTGCCCATCCCGGGAATCATCTTCAGCAACCCACCCAAAGAACCCATATTTTTCAACATCCGCATCTGTTTGATGAAGTCGTTGAAGTCAAATTTGGCTTCGAGGATTTTTTCGGTTAATTTTGCCGCATCGGCAATATCGAAATCTTCCTGGGCTTTTTCCACCAGCGTCAGCACGTCGCCCATCCCCAGAATCCGCGATGCCATCCGCTCTGGATAAAAGGGCTGAAGCGCTTCAACTTTCTCACCCACCCCGACAAATTTGATCGGTTTACCGGAAATCGCCCGGACAGATAGAGCCGCACCACCGCGCGTATCCCCATCTAATTTAGTTAAGATCGCCCCTGTAATGCCGATTCGATCGTTAAATGTCATCGTGACATTCGCCGCTTCCTGACCGATGGCGGAGTCTACTACCAGCAAGATTTCATCCGGTTGAATTGCTGCTTTGACATCGGCTAATTCCGTCATCATCCGATCGTCGATCTGCAACCGTCCGGCAGTATCGACAATCACCACATCTACGCCCAGTTCCCGCGCCTTGGCGATGCCTTGACGGGCAATTTCGACAGGATTAGCATCTGTACCCATATCGAACACTGGCACGTCGATTTGCTTGCCCAGCGTGATGAGCTGATCGATCGCCGCCGGACGATATACGTCTGTCGCCACCATCAAAGTTGTCCGATTTTCTTTCCGCAGATGTAGCGCAAGCTTCGCCGTCGCCGTCGTTTTACCCGCACCTTGCAAACCCGCCATCAGGATTACTGTCGGCTTGGTACTGGCAGTTGCTAGGGGACTATTGGTTTCCCCCATCGTCTTGACAAGTTCGTCATAGACAACCTTGATAAATTGCTGGTCGGGGCGCACTCCTGAAATGACGTTCGCACCTTGAGCTTTGAGTTCGACTTCCTTAACGAAATTTGTGACCACCTGGACGTTGACATCAGCCGAAAGCAAGGCGCGGCGGACTTCCTTGAGCGCGTCTTGAATATTCGAGGACTTAATCTTGTCCTTACCGCGCAACTTTACCCAGGCTGATTCTAAACTTTCGGCTAATTGGTCAAACATAATCAGAAATTAACAGTTATCGAGGAGCAGTCTTTTGGCTCTACCTCTAGTGTAATGGATGCGAAACCACCTTCAACCAGTCAGGGATATATTGCCCGATCGGGAGATAGAAAAGTTTTTACTACTTGCGATGAGGAATGACTTGAATTAACCCAGTCTGAAAAGCTTCGTCATAGGTGATGACAGGTAAATTTTTAAGTTCAGCCAGTCTACTCCCACTGTTGCAGTTCCTCTTCTGATAGTGGTTCAAAAAAATCATCTCCGAGTGTTCCTGTTAGTAAGCCAGGGATACGGGGCTGAATCTGTTCTTGTCCTAACCCTAAACGAAAGTAATGAATCAGATCGTAAATTTCGGCTAGCTTATCTTCAGGGATGTCTTGCAGCTCTTGGTATATTTTGTGGATGAGCATATATTAACTTTTCCTTATACTTTTAAAGACAAGCAAAGCGTACTAGCGATTGGCTCTACCTTTAGTGTAATAGATGGCAAACATTTCCTGTCGATCGACTCAATCTCAGTACTCGATCGACAAATCTCCGATCGGGATAAAATGAGATCGAGATACTCTCAAGAAAATACCCGCGATGACAAAGGTTTCCCCACGACCAGTTTGCCAAAGATTTTCTATAGTCATTGCTATCGCCTTTAGGTCAAGTGCAAACCTCTCTAAAGATTAGTGGCGAAGTTCGGGAAGTTGATGTCTATTTCATTCCCGACCCCCAACTTGCACCCATTCAAGAATTAGGAATACTCGCAGAATGTGCGAAAACCACCGTCATCTTTGAACCCTTTCGCAATTCCGTCAAAGTGCCCCAAATTCGGGCTTGCATGTCCAAGCTCTACGACTTGCACAGCTATCTACTCAGAGAAGCCAAAAGACAATCGCAGCCAGAACTAGGCGATGATGTTTTACCGAATCTCTGGATTTTGACACCTACTCTATCCGCCCCGATTTTAGAAGGACTCGGTGCGAAATTAGAACTAGAACAGTGGGGCGAAGGTGTCTATCTACTCAGTCCCACCCTCAAGACAGGTATCATCGTCATTCATCAACTGCCCCAGACACTAACTACACTATGGGTTAGACTATTGGGTGCGATTCGTTCTTATTTGAAATAGCTGCAAAGCTTATAGAATAGGGCTTCTGAGAGATAATCCTTCAGGATTGAGTCCGCACTTTTAATCTCTCTCAGATGATAAATTGATGTTTTTATAGGTGATTGCCTCTGAACTAAAATCAGACAGCTAATCCTATCCACCAGATATAAGGTGTGAAAGCATAGCCCCCATTGTAATGGTTTAGTGCCAGAGGAATGAAGCGGGGTTAAATGTCGGTATCTGGTAGCCAAAACTGGAAACTCCGGCTAGCAAGTGGGTATGGGTAAAGCACAAATAAGCTTGAACGTATGCCTGAACCATCGTCACTAAATACCAGTGAAATTGGCTGGAGTGAATCTAAGAGTTTGACAAATGACGCTTAGTTAGATGTCAATCTCTGAATCATCACAACACTGGCAACAAAAGTTACTAGCTTCACGAACCTCTTCTCTATTAAAAGAGGTTTTTATATCCATTAAGAAGCTCGGTGGACAGTACGACCCTAACCCCACAACCCAACAACATCAGGAACGAAGTAACCCGACCAATTTCTACTCAGAGCGGTCGAATACTCAGAGCAGGTACTAAAACCGAACAGATTGGCGGGTGGGATGGTCTAAAAAGCCAACGCTTGGGGTAATGCCCAAGATATGCAGACGTAGACCCGATAGTACGGAATGAAGAACCTTTAGTCAGAGTAAAGACGATGATGCACTCAGCAATGGGTAGCGATGAATGGAAGAACATCAACTGGAAACAAATCCACCTGATGGTCTATCGACTCCAAACCAGAATCTTCAAAGCCAAACTTCGTGGTGATACCCAGCAGGTTCGCAGACTCCAGAAACTATTGATGAAATCCAGATCTGCCAAGCTATTATCTGTCAGACGAGTGACACAGGATAATCAGGGCAAGAAAACAGCAGGGGTTGATGGCATCAAATCCTTAACCCCCGTCCAAAGACTTAACCTCGTCGAATCCTTAGCTTTAACGGGAACATCTCAACCAACGCGAAGGGTAATGATTCCAAAACCCGGAACAGCGGAACAACGCCCGTTAGGCATCCCTTGTCTGATAGAAAGAGCCAAACAGATGCTAGTAAAACTAGCAATTGAACCCGAATGGGAAGCCAGATTTGAACCAGGCACCAACGGTTTCAGAATGGGTAGAAGCACTCAAGATGCTATCGAAGCAATCTTTAAGAGTATTCGGTGTACGAGCAAATATGTTTTGGATGCCGATATTTCTAAATGCTTTGATAAAATCAACCACAACAAGCTGCTAGAAAAGCTCGAAACCTTCCCGACATTACAACGGCAAATCAAAGCCTGGTTGAGGTCAGGAGTGGTGATGGATGGTCAATTATTTCCAACTCACGAAGGTACACCACAGGGAGGGATTCTATCCCCGACCTTGGCGTTAATCGCCCTACATGGTTTGGAAACAGCGATGCGGAAAAGTATAAATCCAGGCATGGATGCACAGAAGGAACTCTGTATCGTATTCTATGCTGATGATTTCGTCGTACTCCACCCATCGCTAGATGTCATCCAAAAGTGCCAATCAGTAGCGCAAGAATGGTTACAAGAGATGTCTCTAGAACTAAACCCCAATAAGACCAGAATCTCTCATACGTTCACACCACACGAGCAAAAGGTCGGATTCGATTTTCTCGGATTTAATATCCGACAATATCCAGTGGGTAAGTACTCGGCGGGACGAACTACACAGGGTAAACGGCTGGGGTTTAAGACAATCATCAAACCAAGTAAAAGTAAAATTGCCGCACACATCGAGCAATTGAGAAAAACCATTAAAGCCTATAAAACAGCACCTCAAGCGGCTCTGATAAGTAGGCTAAATCCGATTATTCGGGGATGGACTAACTACTATTCTCATGTGGTAAGTAAAGTAACTTTCGATCGCTGCGATTACACCTTGTTTTTACAGCTTCGAGCTTGGGCACGATACCGAACCGGAAGATTTGACCCCAAAACTCTCACCAAGTATTGGCATGATATTAAGGGTAGACTCACCTTCTCCACTCAGGAGCAGATGAAGTTAGTGTTTCATTCGCACACGCCCATTATCCGCCACATTAAGGTTAGAGCCAACAAAAGTTATTTCGATGGGGATGTTTTCTACTGGAGTACTCGCAAAGGCACACATCCTGAATTGCCGCATCGAGTAGCACGACTACTCAAACGTCATCGAGGTCGATGTGCTGAATGTGGACTGTTGTTTACAGGCGACGATGTGATTGAGGTTGACCACATGCTGCCCACAGCGGCAGGTGGAACAGCTAAATTCGATAATCTGCAACCGCTTCACCGTCATTGCCACGATGTCAAAACTGCTCGCGATCTTTCCCTGCGGCGCAATGCTCAAAACTGCATTGAAGTCGCTGGCAATTATCAATGAGCAGACGCGCTGGTGCTGGTGACAACAGCCGTATTGTTGAGGAGCCGTGTGCTGGTAAACTAGCAAGCACGGTTCTGAATGGGAGGGTGACAAGGTGACTTGTCACTCGACCCTAACGTAAGGGTAAAGTACAGGCACGAGCCATCGAAGAAGTGGCTGCACTACCAGCGGAGCATCCCTACCGAAATAATGCGTTAGATTTGCTGGGTAATCTGAAAGTTATCCTCGAAGCCAGAGAAACAATCGAACCAGAAGAGCAGGAGTTAATTATGCAGTTATCACCTTTATATTTAGAGAAGCTTCAAGCAGCCCAACAAGTTGGAGAGCAGTTGGGGGAAGTTAGACATGCACATGCTCAAACATTGCGCCTATTGAACCGACGGGTGGGTGATGTGTCAACAGAGATATTGGCAAGAGTTAACGTATTACCGTTGGATCTGTTAGATGGTTTACATGATGCCGCGCTAGATTTTACTCAAATGAGCGATTTGACAGACTGGTTAGATCTGAATGGGTAAAAGTTAAGGTTGAGAGATCGATCCATAACTTAGAAACATTTAAAATCCAACTTTATGCAATTAGTTCGATTGACAGCAGACAGAATTGTAGATTTATCCAGATTTGTAGCGTTGGCGTAGCCTCTCAGGATGAGAATCGTACCCAATGTAGAAAACCATTCTTATTCTCTCATCCTGGAAGGTAGCGATTGTGCTAACGCACACGCAGGCGAACGAGATATTCCAATTTATGCTACTACGAAGTCAGACGAAATCTCATCTTAGAGAGCGAACGAACAGGAAATCGAGATAGTTTGCATAACCTCGATGAATTGACAGATTTTATTTCATTTTTATCGGTGTCAGATGAAAGTTTAAAATTGGCATCTGTACTATGGACACAATCTAAATTAAGTGGGCTACCAACTGCGAAAGATGGTTCGCTAGATGCGGATTTAATTATTTGCGCTCAGTGGCGCATCTTATCGGCACAATATCCAGGACAGATGAGTATAATTGCGACTACGAGTGTCAAGCATTTAAGTCGATTCGCCACTGCCAGTAGATGGCAAGATATCAATCTTTGATGCTACGAATTAATTGTCCCTGTTTGGGGCGAACTAGCGATCGCAACTTTAGCAACTGGAATTCGCCCCGCCAGATAGCCCAATCGTCCCGATACTGCTGCCATTCCCATCGCCTGAGCCATCAGCGGGGCATCCTCGGCACAGGCGATCGCGGTATTGATGAGCAGAGCATCTGCGCCGATTTCCATCGCTTGAGCGGCTTCGCTGGGGGTACCGATGCCCGCATCGACGACGACGGGGACTTTGGCATTTTCGATGATGATTTGGATATTGGCGAGATTTCTGATGCCTTGTCCCGAACCGATCGGGGAACCTAATGGCATTACTGTCACGCATCCGGCTTCTTCTAGCCGCTTGGCGAGGAGTGGATCGGCATTAATATAGGGGAGTACGGCGAAGCCTTCTTTGACGAGCTGTTCGGCTGCCTGGAGGGTACCGATCGGATCTGGCAAGAGATACTTACCGTCGGGAATCACTTCCAATTTGACAAAGTTATTGTCTTCCTGTCCTAATAATTTTGCCATCTCCCGCCCCAATCTCGCTACCCGCACGGCATCTTCGGCAGTCTGACAGCCAGCGGTATTGGGTAGCATCCAGATTTTAGTCCAATCGATCGCTTCTGCCAAGCCTTCATGTCCAGCGGCTTTGGTTTGCACTCGCCGCACGGCAACGGTAACGATCTCGCAACCGCTAGCGAGGATGCTCTTTTGCATCTGCTCGATACTGCGATATTTACCCGTACCCGTCATCAGCCGCGAGTTGAAGGTTTTGCCAGCAATGATTAGAGGTCGATCGATCGAAGTTAACATAAAAATGGGTGATTTAGGGTGGTTATTGCCAGCCCTCAACGGGTTAAGCTGCTTGCTGCGGATCTCTCTCTATCCTAACTAATTTTAGGACATACCTACCTTGAAAGCAGGACGGCTGGAGAGAGATTGCATATAATTAGTCACTGCTGGATATGCAGATAAATCCACCTTGAGCATCAAAGGAATATAATACAAAATTGCACCGACAGCGACATCGACGACGCTAAATTCATCACCCAAAAGATAAGAATCTTTGCTGAGTAATTCATTCAAAGGGGTCATCAATTTAGGTAATTCTTTCGCTCTGCTTGCTTCGGTAAAAATCCCAGTTGCTAGCGTTGAGTTAGCAAATAATACCCATTGAGTTAAAACTGCTTGTTGCTCGATCGATAATTCTTTTCCACCATACTTTTCACACAGATATAGCAAGATCGCACCCGATTCAAATAAGGCAAAATTTCCGTCGGTAATTGCGGGTACTTTACCAAAGGGATTGATTTTCAAGAAGTCTGGTTGAGTGTGCTCTCCGGTAGACATATCCAGCAGGATAAATTCATAGGGCACTCCCAATTCTTCCAAATACCACCGCACGATCGAAGCCCGACTTCTAGCACCACCGTAGAGTTTAATCATCTTGCTTTTTGGATTATGTATGTTGAATTAAATTCATCTTGAAACGTGAATGGTGGGCAATGCCCACCCTACTTTCTAAAGTATGGATGGTGGGCAGTGCCCACCCTACTGGCGTGACCGGACTTGAAACGTGAATGGTGGGCAATGCCCATCCTACTTTCTAAAGTATGGATGGTGGGCAGTGCCCACCCTACTTTCTAACTACCTTCTACTATCCACTATCCACTATCCACTATTCACTAAACTACGCTCTTAATTCAAACCCATTCAAATATTCCATCGGTTTATTTGGATCGAAAGCAATGCGATCGACAAACATCTCTGGTTGTTCAATTTTAAGTTGTCCTTTGGGCATATTCAGCCAAAAAGCTTTGGCTACTTCAGCATAACCTGCTGTGGGATATAACTGCTTGATTATCGCATCGGCATTTTTGGGATAATCGGTAACTTTCTGTTGATTCCAGCGTACCATCTGCGTCAACACCCAGACAGCGTGGGAGTGCCAGAGGAAGTTAGCATGATTGGGCGATTGGAGATATTTAGTCGATTGAAAGTGAAATACCTGAAAGTCAGGCACTGGCATTACTTGAGGTTTAGCATCAAACCCCCCATAATTATAGTTACCTGCGAGAATTTTTTGCCAGTTTTTATTAGTACCTGAATCTGTATATTCAGATTTACCTAAAATTGGCGCTAATGATTTAACATTTTCTTGGTTATCGCAGAATTGGCAAGCTTCTAATACTGCTGCCATTAATGCTTTAGCAGTAGTAGGATTATCTTTGAGCCAGGTATCGAGACTAGCCAGGATTTTTTCGGGGTGTCCTTGCCAAACATCGCGATCGATCGTGGCGGTAAAAGCTTTTTTGTCGGCGAGGGTTTGTTGATTAAAAAATTCATCGGTGGCATAGCCGATGACTTTACCGCTTTCCAATCCAGCAGTAATCTCATTAGGTGCTAAAACTTTAATTTTT
>NZ_JANMZA010000021.1:0-10106 GCF_031382685.1 Chamaesiphon sp. OTE_8_metabat_110
TCTTTGGGCGTATTGTCGATGGCATTACTCACTTGGCGAATTTTTTTACTATTGAAGGTAAGTTGGAAGAAATATACACGGCGATTGCCGAAATTCACACCAGCTTGGATAAAAAATGTCAGTTTGCACCTATTACTCTACTTGTTCATGTGGGCGGTACCGATCGCCGGATTTCTGCTATCCAATTCATTTCGCCCCGATAATGTCAAGTTCTTTGGCTTGTTGCTGCCAGATCTATTTCCACAAAATAAAGCAATGGTAGACGTGGGACGCAGCTTGCATTTTTGGTTATCTTATACCTTTCTAGCATTTATCCTCCTTCACGCGATCGCGCAGTGGAAAGTAGTCCGTGCTAATTGGCGACGGTTGCAGAACTTTTTAGAGGTTAATCGCTAATCACCAAGTGCAGTCGCTGCTCAAGATCTAACGGTATCAAAAAGCGATCGGAGCAGCTCAAAACCTAATCATTCGATTTGAACATTATCCTCAAATTGTACCTGGCGATAAAGATCGGCGATCGGGATTTCCACACCAATTGATTCGAGTAACAGACGATCTTCTCGATCGTATTCTGATAATACCCATTGATTGTTGCGATCGCGTCTAAATACTTCTACCTTCGGGCGATCTACCTGAACCAGCACATATTCCTGTAACGATGTAAATTGACGATATCTAGCGAACTTTACACCCCTATCGATTGCTTCTGTCGAAGGTGACAATACTTCAATAATTAGACAAGGGAACTGGACGAGTTGAGCCTCATCGTCGCGCTCGTCGCATGTCACCACTACATCGGGATAGAAATACTTTTGCCCTGGCTCTACTTGAACCTTGACATCAGCGATGTACACATCACAATCACGATTTAGTAGAGCATCATCTAGGAGCCTAAAGAAGTTTCCCGAAATACGATTGTGGTTGCGAGTGCCGCCGCTCATGGCGACTACTTCACCATCCCAGTACTCATACCGTTCCTCTTGGGTAAGCTCCCATTCTAGATATTCCGCTGCTGACATGAACGAGCGATCGGGTAAAGCAACCATGATTTATGATGGGTGTACAGCTAAATACTTGAATCATATCTAATTTTAATACAATCGAAGTTCTACTCGTTCGCAAAGCGTACCGTAGGTAATCGACACTAAAAAAATGTACCGACTCGATCGAGTTAGCACATTCTCATAATTGCTAGTAAAATAACGACTATTAATTATTCGCCGTCCACTCGTTCCAATTGCCAAAGAATTTGGTTGCCTTCACGACGGACTCTAGAAACCATCCAATTGCGCCATGCCCACCGATCTCCGCGACTGGTGACAGCACTAGCATTGATATCCATCAGATCTGCCAGCTCAGAACTAGCAATTAGATAACCGCTTTTGGCGATTTCATCAGTAATTCGCAACGTATCGATCAGATGGTGGAGATGAGCGACGCGGACTTCGCGGGGGATATGTTCGGTACTATCGAGATGAATAGTCTGTTCTTCTAACATGGGGACAATCTGCAAATCAGAGGGAGAATGAATAGGTGTCACAGGATCTGAAGGGGTCTGTGCGACAGCAGACGGTGCTGCTATTTCCATTGTAGATCGTTGCCGCAAGTGTGGTGGCTGACCGCTCGAAAAGCCTCTGGCGATCGTATCACAGCGTTCGTTACCTGCATTACCAGAGTGACCGCGAACGTGCTGCCAAGACACGGGCACTTTGGTTTGAGCTTGAACTTGATTGTTAATCAGATCGAGTTTTTCCCACAAGTCTTGATTGAGAACATCTTTCCCCGCAGCAGTCTTCCAGCCCTTTTTCTTCCAACCTTTCACCCATTGGGTGATGCCTTTAATTAGATACTCACTATCGGTGTAGAGTACGCATTGTCCGGTTTGCTTGGTGCTGGCAAAAAATTGGAGTGCGGAAATTGCCGCTTGCATTTCCATGCGGTTGTTAGTCGTCGCGCCATCGCGACCGCCTAATTCATGGCAGCTCCCATCATCAAAATAAGCCACAGTGCCCCAGCCGCCGGGGCCGGGATTGCCAGAACAAGCACCGTCTGTATATAAGTTGGTAATTCTGCTCATCGATCGCTAGACTCCACGACGGTCTGGTAGATTAGCGATCTTCGGGAGTGTTTCTTCATTGCTGTCTAGCAAATTATTACTCCACGGATCTTCGGATTTGTAGTCCACTAATGTTGGTTGCGGTGGCGGCGGTGGTGCTGGTAGTTCTCTAGCTGGAATACTCGATCGCGTGTGGGCTTCGGGTGCTGGTGAGGGCGCAGGAGCTGGTGGTGCTGGAATTTCTGGTGGTGCAGGCGTGGTGGGCACTTCTGGTGGTGGTGCTGGAATTTCTGGTGGTGCCGTTGGTACTGGAGTGGGTACTTCTGGTGCGGGAGTGGGTGCTGCTGGCGTTGGCGGGTTTATTTCCCCAGCCGGAGTGAGATCGCCACTAATTTGTTGGACTTGTTGCTGCATTTGCCCGACAACGGTATTAATGATGATTTGGGGATCGGTCGTTTCGATCCCAAATTGTTCGGCTAACTCGGCAACTAAGCCCGGATCGTTGTGGAGCATGGCTGAAAATTCTTCGAGGGTGATCTCCTGCGTCCCACTGGGCTGTTCGCTGTCTGGCTGATGTGCTAGCGATCCTGGTTGTGACGGGGGGCTGGGATCGTCACTGGCAAGAAGTTCTAGTGGTACTTCATCAAAATTCCAATCTGGGCTGTCGATCGAGCTACCATATTGAAGCTCGAATGGCATCTGCCCGTCCTCATCTGATTCTAGATCGCTAAACTCCATAATGGGGAGCAAATTGGGATATGCTTCGGCTTGACGATCGAGTAGTCGCGCCCCATACTCGCCCGCGAGATCGCCAATTTCCCCACAGTCGAGCTGACCCAATTGCACCATTCGCCCTGCGAGTTCATAATTAGCCACAGGTGCGTCAAGCAAATTCCGACCGAATTTGTCAAGCCATTCGAGCCACTCAGATTTGCGGACGCGTTGCCTAATTTTATTAAAAAAGCCGATCGCGCGTGGTTGTTGCCAGCCATGAGCGACGCCTTCGAGCAACTGCATGAATAGATACTCCCGATCGGTATCATCTAAAGGTGGTAATTCGGTCGCAGGAATGCGGCTTGTCGCTTTACCCCCGCCAAATAACTTGCGGAACCACCTCACAAATGACTGCCAGATTTTCTTAAACATTTACAGCTTCCTTAGATGCACAATTTAGGTACATTCGATCTAGAGTATCTTAGAGAGTAGGGCTAGGTAAACAATCTCGAATGAGGTTGTTTCGGTCAGCTCGACCTCATCTTTATTTATCCCGCAGATGGCACACATACCTCTACATCATAAATATAGACCGCAAACCTTCGCCGATCTAGTCGGGCAAGAGGCGATCGCTACCACCTTAACCAATGCGCTACGTCTCGAAAAGATTGCACCAGCATACCTATTTACGGGGCCACGAGGGACTGGCAAAACTTCTAGTGCCAGAATCTTAGCCAAGTCTCTTAATTGTATGGCGAGTCAGGTACCTACAGCACAACCTTGTGGTAAATGTGCGGTGTGTAGCTCGATTTCGGTGGGTGCGGCGCTAGATATTATCGAAATCGATGCCGCTAGTAATACGGGTGTAGATAATATCCGCGAACTGATCGAGCGCGCTCAATATGCCCCCGTGCAGTGTCGGTATAAAGTTTATATTATCGATGAGTGTCACATGCTCACGACAGCGGCATTCAATTCGCTATTAAAGACTCTAGAGGAGCCACCCGCGCATGTAGTATTTGTACTGGCAACAACCGATCCGCAACGCGTCTTGCCGACGATTATTTCGCGGTGTCAGCGATTTGACTATCGGCGGATTCCTGTCGATGCGATGGTGAAGCACCTGACCTATATTGCGGGGATCGAAAGCATCGAAATTGCGCCTGCATCGGTAACTCTCATCGCCCAAATCGCTCAAGGTGGGTTGCGCGATGCCGAGAGCTTGCTCGACAGGTTGAGTTTACTCGATGGCGAGATTACGCCCGATCGAGTCTATGATGCGATCGGCTCGGTACCAGAACGCGACTTACTCGGTATTTTACAATCGATCGCCACATCCGATCCGGAAAGTCTGCTCGATCGCACCCGCACGATCCTCGAACGCGGCAAAGAACCCCTCACCGTCCTCCAAAATCTCGCTGGCTGCTATCGGGATCTGACGATCGCCAAAACCGCCCCCAAACGTCCCGATCTCGTACCACTAACGGGTGAAACTTGGACGGGACTGTGTAAAATCGCCCAAAGTTGGGAATTAAACTGGATTCTCGCCGGACAAAAGCACCTCAAAGATAGTGAAATCCAACTCAAACATACAACACAGCCCCAACTGTGGCTGGAAATAGCGATCTTGGGACTGTTAAATATTAGTAGGCAACCGTCGCCAGCAGTTACTCCCAGTGCCACAGCTCCAGCGCCGCAGCCTGTTTCACCACCATCGAGCGCCCCACCCAGTCACCCCACTACTCCGACACCGCCACCAGCAGCAACGTCAGCACCACCACCTGCGGCTACCACCGCCCCGATCGCCGCAAATGCCATCGACATCACAACTACCTGGGAACAGGTCTTACAGCAGCTTCTACCTGCCAGTAGAGACTTATTTAAACCCTTTGGCAAGCTGGTATCTGTCTCTGCCGAGCAAGCCGTAGTAGCGATGAAATCTAGTACCATGCAAACGATCGCGGCTAGCAAAGTCCCCGAACTCGCGAAAGTATTCAGTCAGATGTTCGGTCGCGATCTGACTGTCAAACTAGAAGTCATGGGCAAAAGTCAGCCCCAGTCTATTGCGGCATTGCCAGCAAAGCCCCCCGCCGTAGTGCCGCCACCACAGCCGATTGAGGCATCAGTCCCCGCGCCAGTGCCTTCTCCACCACCGCCGATTGAGGCATCAGTCCCCGCGCCAGTAACAACTCCGCCAGTCATGCCAGTAGCAGGGGAATATCTCACTGAAGAAGAAGAGATCGAAGATCTGAATGAGGAGCTACCCGAGTCACCCCCAGATCCAATCTCATCCCCAGCAGCAATACTACCAATTCAACAGACACCCGTCGTAAGCGAGCCGCAGATTCTAGTTGAGATCGAGCCGCCAGATCCGATCGCCAATTTCGCCGAGCAACCGATGGACTTTGCCGAGCCGCCGGATTCGATCGATCTCGATCGCGCGGCAAATACGTTGTCATTTGACGAGCAAGAAGATCCCGAAATCGAGCCACAACTCCAAGCGGCGACAGATAATCTCGTCAAGTTATTCAGTGGTGAAATTATCGATCGACATCACGAGCTGTTCGATAAGATTGTTGGTAATTAGAGGGTAGATGGGAGATGGTAGAGGGTAGGGGTAATGGGTAATGGGTAATGGGTAGGACGAATACTTAAGCCTAAAGCCCAAAGCCCAAAGCCCAAAGCCTAAAGCCTAAAGCCTAAAACCCAAAGCCTAAAACCCAAAACCTAAAACCTAGTTCCCAGCCTCCGCCATGAAGACAACTCCACCAGAGCAATCCAATCCCAAATCGACAGCACCTCAACCCTTATTGGTGCAATGGTGGCAAAAATGGGGTGAAAATATTACGATTTTAGTTCTGGCGGTGGGATTGGCTATTTTCATTCGGACGTTTGTCGCCGAACCGCGATATATTCCCTCAGAATCGATGTTACCCACATTAGCAGTCGGCGATCGCTTAGTTGTCGAAAAGCTATCTTATTACACTCATCCCCCCCAACGCGGCGATATTGTTGTTTTTGTCCCACCGCCACAGCTACAGGAGCAAGGCTACCTGGAGGATCAAGCATTTATCAAACGTGTTATCGGCTTGCCAGGTGAGAAAATTGCAGTCAAAAATGGTCGTGTCTATGTCAATGGAGAATTGTTAATCGAATCCTACACTGCCGAAGCACCTAGCTATGCGATGTCGCCAATGCTAGTACCTCCCGATCGATTATTCGTGATGGGGGACAACCGCAACAATAGTAACGACTCCCACGTTTGGGGATTTTTACCTCAAGCCAATATCATCGGACACGCTTGCTTTCGATTTTGGCCGATCGAGCGCTTGGGTGGGATGAGGTAGCCATCAAAAAGATCGATAATTAGTTACCTAACGATCGACCTATAGTATTAAACCCCGGTTTCCCTTAGCAACGAAGATCGGTGTGAGACGCTCGGTACTAAAAAAAGCTTGTTGAAAGTTGGCAGCTTAATTAACACGCTGTAGATAAGCACCACCAACTATCTCTACTAAAGATAACTTTGCTGCGATCGATCGGGCATCAGCCATTCGGATGAGTAATTACCCCAATATTGAACCTCTGTTCCCAAAGGTAGATTATTCTGGAACAGGGACTTTAAAATTTACTTTACTATTTCCCCTACTCTCTAATCTATAATTTCCATATGTATTATTTTCCCCAAGATCCGCCATACTTTATTTTAATTGCTGGTTTATTTGTTGGTATCGCTTGCGGTGCGGCTTTCGATGGTACTTTACGCCAAAATGTCAAAGCTTGGTCGGCAGATCGCAACAACGTTATTCTTGCCAATAGCGATGGGATCTCCTTGCGATTGCCCTTTCTGGGAGTATGTGTCGGGATTATCTTTTTTCTTTCGGCTGGCTTAGAAATTTTTGGATTTCCCACTTGGCTGGCATATAGTATCGCCTTTCCGCTGACACTACTGATTGCGATCTTGCTCTGGTTCCAACTACGAGTAGTATTCAGACAACTCGATCGCGGTGGTTCGCCTGCACTAGATTTGGACTCTTGGGAAGAGTAGTTTTAGTTTAGCTCTCGCAGCGATTAGGACACAGCGATTGAAATCGCCGCTCAGAATGCGAAGTCCGCCTTCGCGGACTAAGATAATAGTCCGCGAAGGCGGACTTTGTAATACTAGCCCCGATTTTAATCGAGGGCGGGGCTAGAACAGAGCAAATATCTTTAACCCGTCGGCGTAGTTTCAGTCGCTCCGCTAGGAGAAACTGACATTGATTAAAAAACGTTCTTCGGTTTTCACTCAGCATTAGTCACCAGCTTCTCCAATTCTGCCAGCGCTATTTGCAAGTCATCATTGACGATCTGGTAGTCAAACTCATTACCAGCAGCAATTTCTACTTTTGCTTGCTCCAAGCGCCGATCGATCGCCTCTGAAGTTTCTGTACCCCGCTCGCGAATCCGGGCTTCGAGCGTTGCAAGATCGGGTGGGAGAATAAAAATGCGTAAGGCGTCGGGAAAGATTTTAGCCACTTGTCTGGCTCCGGCTAGTTCGATTTCGAGAACGATCGATCGATCCAGCGCTAATTGAGCTTGGACTGGCTCGATCGGCGTACCATAATAATTGCCAGCAAACTCCGCCCATTCTAAGAGCGCCCCAGCCGCGATCGCCACCTCAAAGCGGTCGCGATCGTAGAAATAGTAGTGAACGCCATCTACCTCACCCGCGCGAGGCGCTATGGTGGTAGCAGAGACAGATAAATATAGTTCAGGATGGTTTGCCAGTAAAGCTTTGAGCAGTGTCCCTTTACCGACACCACTAGGCCCAGTTAAAACTATCAGTCTGCCCGTCATAGCTAGCTTGCTTGCGATCGAATTGGAACTCATCCGCATTGTACTCTCGATCGGGTGAAAATTAACTGGGCGTGACGTAGCGATGGACGACTGATAAATCATCACTGGAGACAGTCGAAATACAAGCTCTAACGGGATTGTCTTGTCCTTCCACTGCGACTCTACAAATAAAGCAAGCACCTCGCAAACAACCAGTCGGGATCGTGATGCCAGCACGTTCGGCAACATTGAGCAAGGGTTCGCCTGGTTGGGCGCTGACTGTGACTTTATCTGGTAAAAAAAGAACGGTTACGGGCATGGGGTAGGGGTAAGGGGTAGGGGGTAAAGGGTAGGGGGTAAAGGGTAAGAGGTAAGCTGTCCACTAAAACACTATCCACTATCCACTATTCACTAAAACACTATTTACTAAAACACTAGTAATTTTGTTGCGATCCAAGATGTGAGTTAGAGCGAATTGAGGATGTCGGGAGTGAGCATGGCGATATCGAGATGGGAGCGCTCGATCAATTCGATGTGGGATGCGCTCCCGACTAAAAACTGTAATGAGTCTGGCGCTTCGCTCCAATTACTCGCACACGCTCGTAGCTTTTTGTCGGTCAGTGCAGAAAACCAACCAGCGAGAAAACCAGCTTCGAGACTAAAAGTGCGATAAGTTGCATTGGCTTCGATCTCAGCTCCGCCACCGATACCCGAATTGGCGATCGAGACTACTAATAATCCGCGTTCGGCTAACTTAAAATCGACCGAGGGTCTACCCAAACCATGAACTGCCCACGCTTCTTGAACGTTGACAAAAAACTCAGCGGCGATCGTATCGAGGATCGGCTGGCGATGGTACTTCACCATATCCTGCATCACTCGATCGCAAAAAGTTTTGCCCCAGTGATTGCCGAAGGTATATAGAGCTAAATAGGAAGCTTCCCCCGCTTCAGCACGCAAGGTTTTGGGGATACTGCGCAGCAATAATTCTGGCACGGCAATCAAGCGATCGCCATAGCGAGTAGACAGCAATCCCGATGCTGGATGGGATTTGACGTAACCTTTGGGCGTAAAGCAATTTGCGGGGATAGAGATATTCGATTCGATCGACAGTGAGGTAGCCATACAAAATAAATTTCCTAGTTGAGACAGGCAAGCCAAACAGTAAATTGCGAGTGCAACTTACTGTTTGGCTAGTTGTTTTAATTCATCGATACGATCGTTTCTTGACCGAGTTTAAAGTAAGGTTGGAACAAGCTGGACTGTTCTTTGGGTAGTTCCGCACAGATGGACTCCAATAAATATTCAATCCCTTTATAGTTGTGCAGACCCATCGATTGAAGAATGTTTCTTTGCCAATACAGGAATCGATCCTTGAGCATTTCTTCATCTTGCAACAGCATCGCTAAAGCATAAGATCTCAGCGTCAAAGTCATATCGCGACGGCAGCGATCGAGATACGCTCCATCCATCGCCCGAGCGCCTGGAGCAGCTTTCTTCGGCTGCATGAGGGCGATCGCGCGATCGATAACTGACTTTTCTCGCTCTTGGAGTGCTAAATAAGCTTCTTTCCGCTCCGACCAAGAAAACATCGCATGTTCCAAATTGCGGAGATCTTGCTTGCTTGCATAAGCGCCATCTGCACCATCAACTAATGCTTCTAACAATGTAATCATTTTTCACCAATTCCATCTAAATAAAGTTTCAATAGTAGCGATGGCAAATGCGATCGCTACCGATTTTTAGTTCTAAGGTTTAATTCCTAGAAACATCGTAAGCTGGGGCAACTAAATCGGCTGCTTGAATTATTGTTTCTGAAGGAGTCTGCCATTTTATCTGTTCGAGTAGCTCCCCAACAGTAATTAATCGCGCTCGTTCCTGCTGCTCCAACTCGATATTTTGGCGTTCTAGTACTAGCTCTTGCTCTAGCTCCACTCGTCGCAGATGTCTTTGCTCTTGTTCGATGGCACGAAGCTGTCGATTCTGGGGTCTAAATAATACCCGCAATAATCTGACGACTCCGCGAATAAACCGGACTAAGGGATTTTTCTTTAAGCGATTATGTTTGCGACTTTTCATACGGCACCTGCGGCGATCGATAGTTCGGGATCGGGAGCGACTTCGCCAGCTTCAAAACGTTCGGCGATTTCATTAGCTTTGGCACCAGAAGAAATCCAAAATTCAGCAGCTTGGATGCGTTCTTCAGAGCCGATCAAAAATCGGCAAAAATCGTTGCCCATTGCATAACATTGAATCTCTGTACTGCAAAGATTTTGCTTGAAGGCAACACTAAAGAACCCAGCGAGAATACCAGAGTACAAATGACAAACTGGTTTGCCCACATATCCCAGGGTTTTGGCAACTGCCGAATCATATAAATCGACATAGAAAAAGCCACTTTCGCGATTGCTCAGATTGGGAGACCAAGTACCCCAGCCCTGAGCTGTATATGGCCACCACCATGTTTCCATCGCAAAAGCTAGATTGGATGTCTCCAGCGTCAAGTTATGGGATTCTTTAA
>NZ_JANMZA010000028.1:0-10788 GCF_031382685.1 Chamaesiphon sp. OTE_8_metabat_110
TTTGTTTATTTGGGTGGTTGCGGAGTCCTCCACCCCACCCCACCCCTCCCCTTAAACAGGGGAGGTATTAATAACGCCCCCCTTTATACGGGGGGTTGGGGGGTAAACCAACCTAAATCGAAGTCTAGCCGACTTGTACGGGTCAACGACTACGCAGCTACTCAAGTCAGCCCGATCGCTACTCGATATTCATTCATAAAATGGATTAACCACAATGAAAATATTGCCTTTAATACTCGGAATCGTGGTACCGCCAGTAGGTGTTTTTATGACCTACGGAATTGGCCCGACACTGTTTATCAATATTGGCTTAACTTTACTCGGTTGGATTCCCGGCAGCATTCATGCAGTTTGGGCGATCGCCAAGCAAGACCAAGCTTACTAGTGTTTTAGTGGATAGTTTTAGTACTTAAATTTTGAGTCTATTTCTATCAGTTCTACACACTGATTCAAGATAAAAATAAGTCAGTACTTAACTCGCGTTGAGATTTTCAAGGGATAAAAATATGAACAATAATCTAATTGGTTATGCAATGACCACACTAGCCACCGCCCTAGGTTTGCTAGTAATCGATACCATCGTCCCAGGGATCGATATTGCCAATTTTCCAGCCGCACTGTTAGCTGCTGCCGCGATCGGAGGTATCAACTCCACTATTCGCCCCGTGCTGTCGCTACTATCCTTACCGATTAACTTTTTGAGTCTAGGAGCGTTTTCACTAGTAGTCAACGGGATCTGCCTGTGGTTGGCTGCTCTATTTGTACCTGGCTTCGCGATTCACGGCTTAATCAGCTTCTTGGCAGGGCCAGTTGTATTGTCTCTCGCCAGCACTTTCATGAACAACTACTTTGCCGAAAGAAAGCTCTTAAATCCAGCGAGTGATTCTTCAATGGCGATCGAGAAGTAATCTTAATTAACCTAGATTCAAGTTAAGGATATTTGCTCTGCTTTAGCACCGCCTCCGATTGTGTCTTGAACAAGTGCGGTCTTGGGGCTAACGTTACAAAGTCTTCCCAGTAGCGTGGGCAATGCCCACAAAGGTTTCAGGCACAATCTATTTTATAAAAAATTGTGCCTACATACTTAGACCTAAATAAATTTAGCACTTTTATCCCCTAGAAAATCTATTCTGGGTGGATTTTAGGTAGTTTTAATTGCGGCAATAATTCTCTCGGAAAATTATTGAGTTCGACAAATCATTAACCAATAAGAAACAATGATGAACATAATTTTAGCCGCTCGGCTAGCCCAACTGGCACAGATCGAGATCGCGCCGGGGGCATTCGTGGTCGAGAATCCGGCTGCTGCTACTACCAACTCGAACTTAGCACTCGGAGTGCTAGCGGGGATTGCGATGGCATTTGCCTTTCAGTTATTGCTCACCAACCTGTCAGTAGCGCTAGTTGCCTCGCCCGGTACGCCGGATCTGGATAGCGATTCAGATGACGATGAGAGTTTGCTCGATACAGTACGCGGCATCGAAACTAAAGTCGGCATCGGCGTACTCGTGACAGCCTCGATCGCGTTATTTGCCGCGTGTTATTTGGCAGTCAGACTTACACTAGTCGATAGCGCTTTCATTGGGGCGGTTGTGGGTGTGACGATTTGGGCGGTGTATTTTACCGTTGTCATGTGGCTCGGATCGAGTGCTGTCGGGTCGCTGCTCGGCTCGATCGCCAGTACTGCTACCTCCGGTCTGCAAGGGCTAATGGGTACCGCCACCGCCGCTGTGGGTGCCAATGTGGCTAAAAATCAAGCCATCTCTACTGCTGAAGATATTACTGCCGTTGTCCGCCGTGAGTTGACGGCTGGCTTCGATCCGAGCAGCATTCAAAAGACACTCCAAAGCTCATTGAGCGGTCTGAAGCTGCCCGACCTAGATGTAGACAAAATCGGTTCGCAGTTTGAAAAACTGATCCAAGAATCCGATCTCAAAGATCTGGCAAATAGCGATTTACTCAGCAACGTCAATCGCCAAACCTTTGTCGATTTGGTCGGTAGCCGCACCGACTTATCCAAACAAGATCTCAACAAAATTGCCGACAAGCTGGAAAGCACCTGGAAACAAGTGTCGGGTAAAGGTGGTAAAGCCGATGTGCCCAGCCAGTTGCTCGATCTAATTAAGTCAGTCAACCCTGAAGATTTAAACCCTGACGAATTGACGGGCAAACTCCAAACGATCGTCAAAGGTAGCAACCTTGGCGGCGGGAACGGTGGGAGCCTGGTAAACCAAGCATTGCAAGTCGGTTTAAGCACATTGGTTGGTAAGGTAGTCCAAAATGCCAATCTGTCCGATTTAGATGTCGAAAAAGTTGCCACTCAGGTCAACAAAATCAAAGCCGCCGTACTGAGTTCCGCTGACGGTAACAATCCAACTTCAGCAGAGCCATCTGGCTCCACAGAAGAATCGCGACCATTTAGCGTCATCCAAGCAGATCTGCAAGACTACCTGCTCTCTTCTCCCGCCTGGAAACTCAGCCAAGCCAACGTCAAGCAAGAATTCAAAGATGTCGTCTTCGATCCGCAAGCCGATCCTGCGGCAATTCGCCAGCAGCTAGAACCGCTCGATCGCAATTACTTCGTGCAAACCCTCTCAATGCGCGACGATCTCCAGCCAGATAGCATCGAAAGTCTCGCCAACTATTTCGACGAAGCCAAATCAGAAATCTTGGACTCGACTCGCGTCCCCAATTCAGCTTCCGTCCCCGCCCTCGACCTCCAAGCCAAAGCCCAGGAGCTACGGGGTAAAGTTGAAGCCTATCTGCGCGATACCAATCGCGAAGAACTTAATCCTGACGGGATCGAGCGCGATCTCAAAGTTTTATTTGACGATCCTCAAGCTGGCATCGATGCGCTTAAAGAACGGCTGTCGCAATTCGATCGCGATACCTTGGTTCAGCTCTTGAGCCAGCGTCAAGACCTCGATGAAGACCAAATCAATAAAGCGATCGATCGGATCGACAAAGCCCGTCAGAGCGCCCTGGACGCACCGCGCCAACTAACCGAGCAAGCTAAAGCTCAGTACGAAAAAACCACTGCGGCGATCTCCGAATACCTCCGCAAGACCAACCTCTCAGAACTCGACCCAGACGGGATTAAACGCGACCTCCAAACCCTGTTAGATGACCCCAAAGCGGGCGCTGGTGCCCTCCGCGAACGGTTATCTCAAGTCGATCGTGAGACTCTCGTCAAGCTGCTCACCCAGCAAGGCAACCTCACCGAAGAACAGGTCAACCAAAGTGTAGACCAATTGCAATCGGCAATTACTTCGATCGTCAAAGCACCCCGCCGCCTCGCCAGCCGCGCTAAAAAACAAGCAGTAGACTTTGAAGCCAATCTCGAAAACTACCTCCGCAATACCAATAAAGAGGAGTTAAATCCCGATGGTATCAAGCGCGACTTAGGACTATTGCTCAAAGATCCTAGCGCTGGTTTTAATAGCTTAGGCGATCGCGTCAGCAAATTCGATCGAACTACCTTCGTCTCATTGCTGTCCCAACGGGAAGATATCAGCGAATATGAAGCAAACGAGATTGCCGATCGGGTAGAATCGAGCTATAAGTCAATCACCGAACAACTTCAGAAGATCCAACAAACCTTCCAATCCTCGATCGATAGCCTGTTTGGCAAAGTCCGCGACTATCTCAACGGACTCGAACGTCCCGAACTCAACTATGAAGGCATCCAAGCCGACTTCAGCAAGCTGTTTGACGACCCACAAGCCGGATTTGAAGCCCTCGGCGAACGGTTTGGCGAATTCGATCGCGAGACTTTAGTCGCCGTCCTCAGCTCCCGCGAGGATATCTCTGAAGCCGACGCCAATCGGATTATCGACAAAATCGAATCTACCCGCGATGGCGTCCTCCAACGCGCCCAGCAGGTACAACTCGAAGTCAAAAAACGCATCAAAAAGATCCAAAAACAGACGCGCCAACAAGCGATCGAAACTCAAAAGGTCGCCGCCGGAGCTGCATGGTGGTTATTTAGTACGGCGATAACATCGCTAGCCGCCTCCGCCGTCGCCGGGATTATTGCTGTCAAAGGATTTGGTATGCTCTAAATATTAAATCGAGCGCAGTCATCAGAGTAGTTATTACTCTGGTGACTGTTGTGTTTTGAGGATCGATCTAGTTTCTACCAGGATTCAGCACAGTGACAACAACGCTAACCAAGGATTCCAACCCGCCACAGTGGCATTCCCTCCCAGCCACTGAAGCTGCCCAACTGCTCGACACCAATCTCCAAACAGGCTTAAGTATCGCCGATGCCGATCGCCGACACGCCCAATTTGGTGCCAATCAACTAGTTGGTAAAGCCGGAAAAAGTGCTTGGCTGCGGTTTGTCCTCCAATTCAATCAGCCGCTACTGTACATTCTGCTGGCTGCTGGGGTAGTAACAGCCCTATTAGAGGAATGGGTCGATTCTAGCGTGATTTTTGGCGTGACCATTATTAATGCCATTATCGGCTTTGTCCAAGAATCCCAAGCTGAAGGGGCAATCGCGGCCCTCGCCAAGTCCGTAACTACCGAAACAACCCTTATCAGGGACGGTAAAACCCGGAAGATTCCTGCCGAGCAGTTGGTGCCAGGGGATCTCGTCCAGCTTGCAGCGGGGGACAAGATCCCTGCCGATCTGCGGCTGATTGCTGTCAACAATCTCACCGTGGATGAATCGGGATTGACAGGTGAATCAATGCCGATTCAGAAAAACACCACGCCATTAGCCGCGACTACGACATTGGCAGAACGTACCAGCATGGCTTATATGGGCAGTTTGGTTACTTCTGGACAAGGGCAGGGCTTGGTAGTCGCGATCGCCACTGCGACCGAAACCGGGCGGATCTCGCAATTGATGGAGCAGAGCACCGATGTCGAAACGCCGATAACCCGCAAGCTGGGCAAATTTAGTAAAAATTTGCTGTACATCATCTTGGGATTGGCAGTACTGAACTTTATCGTGGCACTGCCCCAAAATGAATCTTGGGTAGAGGTCTTCACTACCACCGTGGCTTTTGCCGTGGCGGCCATCCCGGAAGGCTTGCCTGCGATCGTCACGATTACACTGGCAATTGGTGTTTCGCGCTTGGCAAAACGCAATGCGATCGTCCGCAAGCTAGCAGCCGTCGAAACGCTCGGTAGCACGACTGTCATTTGTTCCGATAAAACCGGAACGCTCACCGAAAATCAGATGACAGTCCAAGCGATCTACGCAGGCGATCGCGACTATACGGTGACGGGGGTTGGCTATGCGCCCGACGGGGAAGTGTTATTGGCAGATCGCCCGATCGTCCAGACGACACCCGCCCTGATTCAATGCCTCACCGCCGGACAGTCGTGCAATGATTCCCATCTCCAATCCCAAGCGGGGCAATACACGATCGTCGGCGATCCTACCGAAGCCGCCTTGATTGTCTCTGCCCAAAAAGCCGGATTAAATCGCCAAGACTCAGACTCTCAACTGCCGAGAATAGATACGATCCCGTTTGAGTCAGCATTTCAGTACATGGCGACCCTGCATCAAACCAACTCCACCGAGCTGTTAATCTATGTCAAAGGATCGATCGAATCGATCCTCCAACGGTGCGATCGCCTCCTCGACGATCGCGGTCAGTTTGCCACTCTAGACAGAGCGAGGATCGAGCGCAAGGTCGATGAAATGGCTCAACAGGGGTTGCGCGTCCTCGCCTTCGCTAGCAAGTCCGTGCCGACCGCACCGCAGCCGCTAGCGCATTCTGACATCGAGCAAGGACTAGTTTTTCTAGGATTGCAGGGGATGCTCGATCCACCCCGACCTGCGGCAATTAAAGCGATTCGAGTCTGTCAAGCAGCGGGGATTCAGGTCAAGATGATTACTGGCGACCACATTTTAACTGCCACGGCGATCGCCCGGATGATGCAACTGAGCCAGTCTGAGCCAGAATCCCATACGGGACAAGCACTCAGTCAGATGGACGCACGGAAGTTTGCCCAAGCTGCCTATACGGGTGTCGTCTTTGCGCGGGTGGCTCCAGAGCAGAAATTGCGGCTAGTTGAAGCCCTCCAAGCTCAAGGCGCGATCGTGGCGATGACTGGCGATGGGGTCAACGATGCCCCCGCCCTCAAGCAAGCAGATCTAGGCATTGCGATGGGCATTACTGGTACTGAAGTTGCCAAAGAAGCCGCCGCGATGATCTTAGCCGATGATAACTTTGCCTCGATCGCCGCCGCCGTCGAAGAAGGGCGCACGGTATATCAAAATCTGCTCCGCGCGATCGCCTTCGCCCTCCCAGTCAATGGGGGTGAAGGTTTGACGATTTTGGTAAGCGTACTGTTAGGGCGAGTGTTACCTATTCTGCCATTGCAAATTCTCTGGATTAATATGGTCAGTGCCACTGCTCTAACAGTCCCGCTCGCCTTTGAACCCAAGTCCAAAGACGTGATGAAGTTGCCACCGCGCAACCCCAATGAACCGCTACTCACCCCGCGTCTGCTGCGGCGAATCGCGATAATTTCGCTGTTTAATGTCATCGCCGTTCTTGTTAGTTTTGAATGGGCACAACAAACGATCGGGAATATCGCAGTAGCGCGGACGATGGCTGTCAATACGTTAATCTCTGCCGAAGCCTTTTACCTGCTGAGTATTA
Source organism: Chamaesiphon sp. OTE_8_metabat_110 (assembly GCF_031382685.1). Lineage (NCBI taxonomy): Bacteria > Bacillati > Cyanobacteriota > Cyanophyceae > Gomontiellales > Chamaesiphonaceae > Chamaesiphon > Chamaesiphon sp. OTE_8_metabat_110. The sequence goes on from NZ_JANMZA010000028.1 coordinate 6,624, forward strand.
CGCAATTTGTGCCGTCCTTATTTGCCAGACTTCGCGATCGTCATCACCAGATTGCCTATATGCCCGCGATCGGCATTATCGCCATCCTCGCTTTGCAATGGTTGTTTGTCGAGTGGAGCGTGATGAATCAATTGTTCCAAACAGTACCCCTGAGTTTCGATCGCGCCCTAATTAGCGTTGTTGTCAGCTTGCCGATCGTGATTATTGTCAAGCTCCTAAATCGGTTCGACCCGATCGAGTAGCTAAGTAAAAGCATAATCTATCGCCTATTCCATACACCTTTTGATAGAAGGTTTATCACCAACTTCAATGATAATCTTACATTTAAGGTTCGATCGATATCGTCCGATCGATCTTTCAATCCTAATTCATGCCATAAATATACACGTAAAAGATCCCATGAAAAAAATATTGAATTCGATCCAAAACCTATTTGTCAAAAGCTTATGGACAATTGGACTAGCAAGTTTGATCTTGGCTACCAACCTTATCCTACTCCCCTCTAGCTATGCCGCACCGCCAATTGCTCGCGCTAATGAAAAAGTAATTCAACCATTTGAATTGACCAACCCTGCCGCCACTCGTTCGGAAGCATACGATGAGATTGCTAAGCTCAACAAAGATCCCAAAGCTCTCATCGAAGCTGAAATGAAAGAAGAGCAAGCCGAAGAAAAAGCCTTCAAGCAAGAACAAAAAGAGATCGAGAGTGCGGGTAAATAATTCTAATAGTCCCCGACTTCTTGGAGAAATCGGGGATCTGAATCAGCAATATCTGCCCACCATCTTAATTTTAGCTAGATTTATTATTATTTAGGAGTGGCTTGCAGATCCGGTCTTTCTTCAGGCAAAATAGCACCTTCGATCGGGCAAACCTGAATACAAATACCACAGTCGATACAAGTCGAAAAATCAATCCAATACCAATCGGTACCCAAAGTATTTTTCCCTGGGCCATCATGAATACAGGCGACGGGACATGCCGCTACACAGTCAGCTATACCTTCACAAACATTGGTAACGATCGAGTGAGCCACAGTTTCTTCTCTCTAATTTTGAGGGCAACAATAATTAATATTAACGTAGATGACATGTCTCGATCGACACGTCTCTAAGTCATAATTTTGGGAACTTTGAAGAAATCAGTTTCGCGATCTGGTGCCGCATCAAAGATACCTGCCAGATTTTGATATGCAGTTCGATCGTCGTGACGGGTAATATTGCTCATATCAATGGCTCTAGTCGTCGGCTCGACATCATTGGTATCGAGTTCGCTCAGTTGTTCAAAGTAGTCAAGGATACTACTCATCTGTCCTGCATACTGCTCTTCTTCGTCGGGAGTCAGCTCCAATCGAGCCAAAAGAGCGACTTTGTGTACTTGTTCGCGATCGAGCATGGGTAAGGGGTAAGGGGTAAGGGGTAAAAGGTGAAAGGTAAAAGGTAAAAGGTAAAAGGTAAAAGGTAATAGAGAGAACATCTAAACTCTATTCACCATCCACCATTCACTATTCACTATCCACTATTCACTATCCACTAAAAATAAATATCTATCTGCGATCGTCCGGTAGTTTTGAGCCAGTTTTGGGCTTCGATATAGTTGTTGGGAGCGATTTTGATGGCTTGAATCCAGTATTCGGCGGCTTTGCCCAAGCAAGCTTCACTAGTGGTGAGATCGCCTTCTTCGGCGGCTTTTTCACCTTGATAGTGATAGATGACGGCGATATTATTGAGAGCTTGGCACAGGCGTGAATTGAGTTCGACAGCCTGAGAGTAAAGGTTTAGGGCGCGCGTATGTTCGCCGTTACTCGCGTGGATCAGACCCATATTGTACAAAATATAGCTGCGATCGTAGTCGTTTTCTTCGAGTCGAAGGGCTTCTTCGTAGTTGTCTAGAGCTTCGGCGTATTCACCATCGGCTTGCGCGGACATGCCATCGCGATAGTAGACAAAGGCTTCTTTAGCACGTTTGTTGGTAGGCATGATCTTGAGTAAGATATCTGCCATGACGGTAAAGCTTTTGTCGATGAAGTTATCGTTCTTCTGGGTTCTTGGCATAAGAGTTAAATTAAATAATCATTAGTAATCGATAATTGAGTGGCGATCGGCACCCATCATCTATTTTACCGTTCTGGGAAATGAAACCAAGGGCTAGTAACAATTCTCTTTAGTTAGCCAGCCTCTGTAGCGGTCTCACTAATATTTTTAGAGTCGCTACCTAAAAATATTGCGAGCGTAGATCGAAAGCCAATATCGATACTTATTATAATCGTCCAGATCCTTGTCCTCCCAACCTCATACGATTTCTGGATTCGACAAACTACATTGGCGTGTGAATTTTAGTCTCTTGGCAGGGTATACTGATGTTAGATTAGAATTTAGCCTTTTGTAGTATAGTATTCTTGTACTATTCTAGCAATCGAGTTTCACCTCCCCCGATATCCATTACAAGGAATTAAATAAATGCGTATCATTGATAGCTTCGCAATTGCATCATTGCTCACAGTAGGTTTTACAGCTCCATCTTTAGCTGCGACTATTGCTAACGGTAGTTTTGAAACACCAGCATTGTCACCCGGTGGCGCGCAAGGTTTTGCCGCTGGAAGTAGTATTGGTGGTTGGAATGTTTTAGGTGGTGGAGTTGTGCTATTAGAAACCACCTATAGCGAGTCAGCTCCTAATAGTATTAACGCATTTACAGCGGCAGAAGGTTTTAATAGTCTCGACCTGACTGGTTCTGGTAATACAGGAACTGATAGTGGTGTAGAACAAGCGATTGCTACCAACGCTGGTGAAGTTTATCGTTTGGCCTTCTCTGTTGGTGTTGCTAACGGTGGCCCAGTGTACCAAACACCCTCAAGCTTAGGACTGAGTATTGATAGTGGTTCAAGAATCGCATTCACAAACTCTACATTCTCCGCAGGTACTGTAAATTGGCAGTCGTATTTCTATGACTTTACTGCGACATCCGGATCTACCTCGATCGCTTTTTTAAACAGTACATTAGACAACAATTTCGTAGGTCTGGACAACGTTCAAATTTCGACCATATCTTCTGCTGCCAGCGTCCCTGAGCCTTTCACCATTATTGGTTCTATCGTTGGGGGTAGCGCAGCATTCCGGATGAGAAAGAAACTAAAGTCTAACTCTACCGACAAAAACTAGAATCTAGACATCCAACTCATCAATAATAAATAAACCCTCTCTTAACAATTGCTAAGAGGGGGTTTATTATTAGCTCAGAGATCTCAACACGATCTTGGTGACTAGAATTAGCGAGCGCAGTGCGAGCATCTACACCGATCTGCTCATTCTCGAATTTCGCTAGCTGCCATCGCGACCTGGGAGCATCCCAATTTTTATTAGTTTGCTAAATAATAAGTTTCTCTCAAGCCAGACTTGAGGAAATGCGGCGATCGAGACTAGTTTATCTTTAGGGATTGTAAAAAGTGGGATGATACCTTACCCCAGTTTAGTTTTTCTTCAACCAGCTAAACATCGCGCGGAGATCCTTACCGACTGATTCGATTTGGTGCTCGGCTTCCAAGCGACGGACGGCAGTGAAACCAGCATTGCCAGATTGTTTTTCGAGGATAAATTCGCGGGCAAATTGTCCCGATTGAATTTCACTCAAGATCTTCTTCATCTCTAGCTTAGTCGCATCGTTGACAATCCGGGGGCCGCGCGTGTAGTCGCCATATTCAGCCGTATTCGAGATGCTACTCCGCATCTCTGCCAAGCCACCAACGACAACGAGATCGACGATCAGTTTAACTTCGTGGAGGCACTCAAAATAGGCGAGTTCGGGTTGATAACCTGCTTCGACGAGCGTTTCAAACCCGGCTTTAATTAAGGCGCTTAAGCCGCCACATAATACTGCCTGCTCGCCGAAGAGGTCGGTTTCGGTTTCTTCGCGGAACGTAGTTTCGAGGATACCCGCTCGGGTACCACCAACGCCTTTAGCATAAGCCATCGCTCGATCGCGCGCTTGACCGGAAGCATCTTGATAGACAGCAAATAAAGCAGGTACCCCTTGACCTTTTTGGTACTCGTAGCGCACCGTATGTCCGGGGCCTTTGGGTGCGACCATGATGACATCGACATCTGCTGGTGGCAAGACTTGCCCGAAGTGAATGTTAAATCCGTGGGCAAAAGCCAGCGTTTTACCCGC
>NZ_JANMZA010000290.1:0-4276 GCF_031382685.1 Chamaesiphon sp. OTE_8_metabat_110
GGAAGAACCGCCGAATATCCCCGAAGAATTTGTCTTTGATATTGAAGGCGTAATCCTCGACGATACCGTGCTATTTTTCGCTCAAACCGCCCAGCAGAAACAGGGCAAATCCGGCAGCCGCAGCATGGTATTTTCCGAAGATCGAGGGCGGTATGTCAAACCGATTTTACCCAAGGGGAAAGTCCGTAGAATTGCCGTAGATGCCACATTACGCGCCGCCGCACCCTATCAAAAATCCCGCCGCTTGCGCCAACCCGAGCGCCAAGTAATCGTCGAACCGGGCGATATTCGCGGCAAAAAATTAGCTCGTCGATCGGGTGCTTTGGTAATATTTGTAGTAGATGCTTCGGGTTCGATGGCGCTCAATCGGATGCAGTCAGCCAAAGGCGCGGTGATGCGGTTACTGACTGAAGCCTATCAAAATCGCGACCAAGTAGCCCTAATTCCCTTCCGAGGCGAGCAAGCTGAAGTACTATTACCGCCGACGCGATCGATCGCGATGGCAAAGCGCCGCCTAGAACGCCTCGCCTGTGGTGGCGGTTCGCCGCTGGCACACGGTTTGACTCAAGCCGTGCGGGTAGGTGTCAATGCCCAAAGTTCCGGCGATGTCGGACAAGTCGTAATTGTCGCGATTACCGACGGACGTGGCAATGTACCGCTAGCGCGTTCCTTGGGCGATGAGATCGATCCCGAGCAAAAACCGGACATCAAACAAGAGCTATTAGATATTGCTTCCCGCATTCGAGCAATTGGAATTAAGTTATTAGTAATCGATACCGAAAATAAATTTATCTCGACTGGATTTGCTAAAGAATTAGCCAAGCAAGCTAATGGTAAATATCACCACTTACCCAAAGCTACCGAACAAGCGATCGCGGCTACTGCTATGAGTGCGATCGGCGATATGCGGTAATTTAGTTGCAGTTTGTAATGTGGGTATCCTTCACATTGCAACTCCTGCTACAGTAAATCTTGAGTTTATCGATCGACAGATTTACCAGTGGCTAAATTACCAGATTCCGTCCTCACAAATATCAATACACTTCAACGTCAGATCGTTGAGTGTATTGATGCGACCACGGCAACAGAGTTTAGAATATTAGAGCAACAGGGCGAAACGTCTGAAACTCTACCTGAGCTTGAAGAACTGCAAAACATCAGGGAAAGGTTATTGTCTCCCTATTTTCGCCTACACACTCTGCTCCTAAAAGCCGCTGAATCTCAGCCAGTTGCTTCTAATGATATGTTAAATTTATTAGACATGTCTATTGAAACTGGTAAAGCTACAGTAGCTGCAAGTATTGCCAGTCTACAAGAAATCCAACGTAATTGGAATGATTAATTATGAATGACCAATTCAAAATTCCCGATGCTGAAACTAGAGCCAGAGATATCGCTAATCTCAGAGAAGCTGGCAGATTGTTAGATTTATGGACTTTAGAATTAGATGAAATCATCGCCATCCTAGACAAAGGTTTAAGAGAGCAACGCCGAGCTAGACTATTGCACAGATCTAACTCTGTTCCCACATCAAAAATTGAGAGCTAATTTCAGCAGTATTAAAACAACCAGAAGCACTCGATCGAATAATATGTAATTTCTGATAACTTTCAGGAAAACCCTTGATGTTGAATAGCTATCTCCAGATGGAGGTAGCTATTTTTTACACTAAATTATTGTATGATGTTACCTCTTTATGCCAATTAAGCATTGACGACAGCACCAAATCATAGTAAAGTACAATTGTACTTAAATTCTGTTCGATCCTAAATATAGTTTGAAAAAGCTCTTTGGGGTTGATACTCAAACACTGAAAGTTAAACTCAATTGTATTTAATAGCGATCCTCCTTAATAAAATTTCTAGATTAAAATTCTACAACAATGGTAAAAAATAAATTGGTAGCACCATTTTTAAAATGGGTAGGAGGTAAAAGACAAATAATGCCTGAGATCGAACAGCATCTACCTAAAGGAATTAAATCATACATTGAACCATTTATTGGTGGAGGTGCTGTACTCTTTCATCTTCAACCGAAAAGTGCAATTATAAATGACTTTAATGCAGAACTTGTAAATGTTTATAAGGTCATCAAAAACGACCTTGAAAATCTGATTGTAGATCTTCATAGGCACAAAAATGAATCCAAATATTTCTACGATATACGTGCGTTGGATAGGACAGAAGCATTTAATAATTTGAGTGATGTAGAAAGAGCATCAAGGATTATATATCTGAATAAAACTTGTTACAATGGATTGTATCGTGTAAATAATTCTGGTGAATTTAATTCGCCATTTGGAAAATATAAAAACCCAAACATAGTAAATGAGCCGACGCTTAGGGCTGTAAATTCTTACCTAAACTCCAGCAATATTCGGATTGAGAATACAGACTACGAGACAGTATTGAAAGAAGCAGACAAAAATTCTTTTGTGTATTTAGATCCTCCTTATCATCCTGTCTCCAACAGCTCTAACTTTACTGGGTATGTACAAGGTGGATGGGATGAATCCGATCAAATTAGATTAAAAGAAGCTTGCGATCGACTAGATAAAAGAGGAGTTAAATTTTTACAGTCTAATTCTTGTGCAAATTTCATTAAAGAGCTTTATGTAGATTATCATATCCATATCATAAAGGCTAATCGCGCAATCAACTCAGATGGTGAGAAGAGAGGTGAAGTAGAAGAAGTATTGATAAAAAATTATGAGTGAGTCTAAAAATGATGTGGCTTGGGAGAAACTATTTGAAAAGCTTTTAATATTAGATAAGCTTGAAAATACAGATTACTTTCTAATATCATCTAATGATATAAATGAATTTCGGGAAGCTAGATTGATGACCAAGTTCGATCATCGCTCTCAACTTCCTAAGATATTCATCGATAGTAAATTATCTATTCTCCCTATATCTAGAGGTGATTATATTATTGGGAGATTTAAAGCATTTCATGACTTTACTAAAGATGAGAGTAGCACTAAAGTGCAAAAAGTAGATTTTCCTCGTTTTTTAGAAAGTTTAAATCCTGAAGAAATTACAAGTGAAGCAACTGCAATCAACTGTGCATTTATAGCAGGTATCATTCAAGACTTCACAGGCGAATCTGAGCTATATTCAACGGTAAGCGGGAGAATGAGTTCATCCTCTTTTAATTTTAATATTGATATTGATGGGCAAAAACAGCTACTTCGATTAAAAGTCAATAAGTCTCAAATTGAAATTGATGGAGGATATGAAGGCAATGAGTCCTTAATTATAATTGAAGCAAAAAATTATATTTCTGATGACTTTCTGATTAGACAATTATTCTATCCATATAAACTGTGGATACAAAAGATAAATAAAAAAGTTCGCCCTATTTTTTTGACATATACAAATGGCCTATTTCATTTAAGAGAATATATTTTTACAAATGCTGAACATTACAATTCGATTAAACTCATTAAACAGCAAAAGTATGTAATCGGGGAAGAGAGCATATTAAATATTGAAATTATTCAAAAGATTTTAAACAGATCTTTAATAGTACAAGAGTTAAACATTCCTTTTCCTCAAGCAGATTCTTTTGAAAGAATAATTAATCTATGTGAACTTCTAAAACAAAAACTTACTTTGACAAAAGAAGAAATAATTCAAGAATATGATTTTAGTTGGAGGCAAGCAGGATACTATTCTCATGCTGCTATTTATTTAGGTTTAGTCAATTGTGAACGAGAATATAGGACATCAGTTTATCAACTCACAGAAAAAGGTATGAAGCTATTTGAACTTTCTATTTTTGATAGAAAGCTTCAATTGATTGAATTAATTTTAACTCATGAAATATTCAACAAATCCCTGAAGCTATATTTCAAGCAAGGCTATGTTTCAACTAAGAAAGAAGTTGTTGAAATGATGCGTGATTTTAACTTGCATAATATCAACTCTGATAAGACATATGAACGAAGAGCATCGACGGTTCTTGGCTGGATTAAATGGATAATAAGTATTGTTGAAGAATAACCTTATCGACATATTCTACAGAGGATGTCGGGTGGGCAATGCCCACCATTATATTCAACCCGAAATCAAGCTTCCGATCGCTGGGAAAACAATCCTAAAAGTGGGCCGAGAACGGCACCAAAAACGAAGCCGCCTGCGTGCGCCCAATAGGCAACACCACCATTTTCCATTCCCACATTAGTACGCGGTGCGAGCGTGGCAAAACTGTATAAAGCTTGTTGAAAAAACCAAATTCCGAGATAAAAGTAAGCTGGAATTCTGGTAAAGAATGG
>NZ_JANMZA010000313.1:0-2566 GCF_031382685.1 Chamaesiphon sp. OTE_8_metabat_110
GCATTCTTAACTGATGGGATACCGCCGATTCGTTCATCTCCAACATCGCCGCCAAATCGCCAACGCACATTTCCTTCGCTGCGAGGATCGAGAGAATTCTCAACCGATTGGGATCGGCTAAAAAGCCTAAAAACTCTGACAGACGCTGTGCCTTCTCCACCGAGAGCATTTCGGTGGGTGGGGAATTTGCATCGTCAGGGTGAGTCGGATGGGGAGCTTCACAACAAAGTTCTTCCCCATCTTCGCTCGTTACTGGTTCGGTAGATCGATCTGACATTTATTTGCTGCATCCACAGCCTGTGTGTCCGCAACCTTGTCCGGCGGGATGACCGTTAGCACAAGCATCGCCACAGTAATGTTTGCCGTCTTTGACGATCGCGTCTGAGAGCGAAACGATACACAGGCAGGAGTTACAAGCACATTTCATTTGGGTAACAGTAGACATGGTGGTTCTCTTTTGAGTTATCTTAATATCCTAACACATGAATGCACGTTCAGGTAATCACAACTGGGAATCCTTACAATTTCCATTTGCCGTAAAATGCAAAATGCTAGAAGCCGCTCGGACAGATTTATAATAGCGATCGAATCGCTGAAAAATATTTAAGATGAAACTATTTAACTTACTATGGCTACCTGTGGCTGGAGCGATCGGAGCCACTTATCTCGCTCAAGCTAATCCTTCCCAACCGCAACCGCAGCCAGAGGCACTTAAAGCCTGGAAGATCCAACCAGTAGCAGCACCTGTTATCGACCCCAAATCTGCCCACCAAGCTTTACTTGCGCGACAAAAACAACTTGCTGGGAAAAATTTTAGTTGTGATTGCAATGGCTGTAGGGTAGCGGCACTGCAAGTAGGTATCACACTCAATTAGATGGCAAGTTCGCCAGATTTAACTAGTTTTGGCAAAAGAATATGATGGATTTATGTCCGATTACTTTAGAGTGACTTATGGTGGAAAAGAGGAATTATTTTTTGCTAAAACGTTGTTCGTCTGCGATCTGCAAGGTAAACCCATCGCCACCTGCTTGAGTTGGCAAGCGTATGATGAATTTAATACGATTCAATGGTTCAAAGTCCTCAAAGAATGCGAAGGACAAGGTGTTGGTACTTTGCTTTCAATTATTATGCGGAAACTAGAAAGGCAAGATTATCCTGTTTACTTGCACACACAGCCATCTAGTTTTCGAGCAATTAAGCTTTATTCAGATTTTGGGTTTTCGCTGCTTTCAAACGATAGTTTCGGTATGAGGAAAAACGAGCTAGAGGAATGTATGCCGATTCTAGAAAAATTCATGCCGAAAGAATTATTTGAAGATCTAAGAATTACATCTGCTCCGAAAGCGTTTGTGGATGTGCTTGAGAAACAAAGCACCAACCAATTCTAAACTTGGAAAAATGCGATCGTTTTTACATTGCTGTTGCACTCAATCGATTTAATTGTTAACCCGCTCATTAATCATCCTTAACCTATCTGTGAAATCATTGTGTGAGTGGATAATCATTATCATTTCCGCACTAAAAACTTGTAAAATTTCGCTCCAAAACCCGTCTCAAATCAATTGTAACTGGCTCTAGACAACCGTTTACCAATCATACAAATTTGGATCGTCATGCAAACTGGAAATCATGTTATCTTTATCCATCCCGATGGGACTAGCCCATCTCACTACGCAGCGGCGCGGTTTGTCGAACAAGGCCCCGACGGACGGCTGAACTGGGATAATCTTGACAAAGCAGGTGTCTACCTGGGACACATGGAAGATCAACTGGGCGGCACATCTAATGGTGGTGCTGTTACCCATGCAACAGGCGCGAAAGTCTATGCTGAATCCTTCGGTCTGGAGCAAGGTAATACCCCCGTCAAATCTCTGTCTGGCACTAGCAAAACGATTGTCGAGGAAGCTAGAGATGCAGGTAAAGTGACTGCACTAGTCCAATCAGGTGCGATCTTTGAGCCTGGTACAGCCGCCTTTGTTGCCAAAACCAAGGAAATTGTTAACCCAGATGGTAGCAAGACTGTGCCCCGCGCTCAACAAGCAGAAATCGCCAAGCAGGTGATTAATTCTGGGGTCAACTTTATCTTGGGCGGTGGCGAACTGAACATGATTCCTGTCGGTCAGGCGGGTTTTCACGGTACTGCGGCTGAATACGATGCGCTCAGTAAAAGTTCGCTCGTCCGTCCTACTGAAAATTTAATCGAACTCGCCAAAAAATCTGGCTATACGGTGGTTTACACCGAGGCACAGTACCGAGATCTTCTCGACCCCAAGAAGACTCCAGTAACACCAACTAAAGTATTGGGTGTATTCGCACCGATTCATACTTTTAACGATCGACCAGAAGAAGCCTTAGCCGCAGCGAATCTCCCACTGTACAAGGAATCTGCACCGACAATCGGTGAGATGTTGGATATCACCCAGAAGTTGATGGAGAAGCACCCCAACTTCAAAAATGGATCGATCTCGATCGTTGAAGAAGAGGGTGCGGATAACTTTGGTAATAATAATAACGCTGCTGGCACGATCGAAGGCACGCTCCGCGCTGATAAAGCGATCGGTGTAG
>NZ_JANMZA010000323.1:0-6412 GCF_031382685.1 Chamaesiphon sp. OTE_8_metabat_110
CGGGCACGATACAGGGGAGTAGGTCGCCATTGTTGATAGATCGATCGTACTTCGTCAGGGATCTCAATCCACCGTTCCTGACTTACTTCCTGCTCGATGAGGCTCATCGGAAACAGGGGAGCTAAATCGGCAGGTGCGATCGGTTGTCCGGTACCAGGATTGAGAATTGGTGGTAATGGTGTGGGTAAATCTGCTTGGATGTTGTACCAAGCGGTAGGCATTTGGTTTTCGGTCAGGAGATATTTAATTTGGTTCATGATTTTATATTTTGTAGATGTCGAAAGTCTTGTTTTATGCTGCTACGGTGTACACATAAGTCTGTTGGACTTCGCTTTTAGATCTGAATCCCCCAAACCCCCTTAAAAAGGGGGCTAAGATCCGGTCAAAGTCCCCCTTTTTAAGGGGGATTTAGCGGCGTTTTTATTCGGGGGTTTCCCCCGAATAAAAAAACGACAAGACAGGGGGATTTCTGGGGTTTTCGCTTTTATCCAGACTTGTATGTACACGGTAGCTCTATGCTCAAAGTGATTTTTGAGCGAATACTGGCTGACCCGTCTGCGCCACCTGTTCGACAATATCGGCGGCGCGACTCACTCCCCCAGCGCGGCGAATTGCTGCTTGTAACCTCACGGCATTTTGTTTGTAAGCATCTTCCGTTAATACTCGTTTCACTGCCGCCCGTAGTCTCGAACTACCTGACTTAGCGAGACTTACCATCTCCCCTGTCCCCGTCCAGGCGATCCGCGCTGCAACTCCTGGTTGGTCGTTAGCGATCGGAATCGCGACCATCGGCACCCCATTACTCAAAGATTCTAATGCCGTATTCATGCCCGCATGAGTGATAGTCAGAGCAGCTTTTTGCAGTAGTTCTAGCTGCGGCGCATAGCCCACAACCAGGGGAGAACCAGGTAAATTTGGCAGGGATGCTGGATTGCTGCCACCACCGAGGGCGATGATTAACTGAGCATCCAAACCCACACATGCCTGGGCAATCTTTTCAAATACTCCACTCAGTTGGTTTTGAAGCGTCCCCATCGAGGCATAAATCAGTGGCTGTCCGGTAAGTTTTTCAAATGGGAAAGAGGCAGGTTCGCGACTATCGGGACGAGAATACGCCCCAGTGAAATGGAACGATGGAGGTAATTGCTGCCGAGGAAATTCAAATTCGGGCGGCTGTTGGCAGATTTGAGCAAGTTTAGAATTAGGATCGTTGGGGTAAATGTATGGGGGCAAGTTCCATTGTTGACGACGATCGGCTACTGTTTTGAGAATGGGTCGAGCAAGACGCGCTAGTAACTGATAGCTGATTTTGTTGCGAAGTTTTGCCCACCAAGCAGGGCTGTAAGACCAAGTTGTATTTAACGGCGGAATACCGAATTCGAGATTGAGCATCAACGCACAACACACGGTAATGTACGGCAGATTCAAAAAATCTGCTACCGTACTACCACCAGATGAAGTTTGGTCTATCAGTAGTACCTCAACACCTGCGGCGGAGATCGCTTGTGGAGCTTCATCCAGTAGCATGGTTGTCGATCGCCGAAACATCGTCACGATTTGTTTGAAAGCAGCTAGACCACTCAACTCGCCCACTTTAGTGTTAGCCGCTGCTGATGCTCCCCCGGGAAATTCGGCTTCACCAATCGCCCAAAATTCCAGTCCGGCAGCTAGGGTTTGCGGTCGAGCGTCGAGAATGCCAAATAAGGTCACGCGATGACCGCGCCGTTGCAGCTCGTGTCCCAATGTCGTCATAGGATTGAGGTGTCCCGTGAGGGCGGGACAGATGATACCAAAATGAGTCATGCACGGCTTCCGGTATTTTGTAAGTCAGGATATTTCAATAAATTCGATCGGGTGTCAGATTTTTGACAGATTTTAGTTGAGATCGTATTATTTGTAACACGACCGAAAATTGTCCAAACCATCATGTTGACACTACGGTATTGAAAATCTTGTCGTGCCAAGTCGCATGTTGTTTATCTACAAAAAACCAGATATAGCCTAACCCGAAGCATAAACCGCTCACGTAGTAACCAACTGAGCCACGCAGACCAGCGATGATAAAAGATAATGGATGACCATCGGTTTTAACCACTCTGATGTTCATGATTCCCATCCCAATCGAGCGTTCTCGCCGACTCCAAAAGTAACCAAAGTACAAAAAATCACCGAGTATAGATACGAGCATAAATACACCCACGCCCGCAGATAAGAGTAAATTTGGCACATCTATCCTGCTACTGGTATAGACTGCACTGACTACTCCAACGGCAAGCGATCCTAAAAAGTAGAGAATAGAGAGAATGACTCGATCGATTAACCATGCCGCAAACCGTTGGAAGAAACTCGCATTGTTCATCTTTGGTTTTGTATCCTTAAATGTTTTTTACAATGAAGACATACAGCAGTTCACAGGTATATGAGGGACACTTGAGATTCCCTGTCCCTTTCTGAATATGACTTGTGAAAATAACTGTACCCCATTAATCCTCAAACCGCTGTGGTAGTAAATATTGCGCCAAGTTGACGAGCCACTCAAAAACTCCTACTTTATAAATGGACTCCTAATTAGCGGTCTATCAGTATTGTAGCGATCGCTAGCAAGGGATTTGTTGCAGAATCTAACGGAAATTTATCAAATTCTTACGATTTTCCATCTCCACACTTACCGATCGCGATCGAGCTACAGTGCGAGATCGGCGATCTCGCGACTCTGGATTTTATTAAATCCTTATTCCTGAGTAAAAAGTCCGCAGATTAGATCGAATTTTTAGAATAGATGAATTTTTGTAATGAAGATATGTAGTGTTGAGCATTCGCGGCTAGAAGATGGTGTCGAAGTTCTATCCAGTAGGAAAATTGACTGGAATGGCATCATAGTCGAACAGTACCAAGCCCCACCAAATTGCGTCGGCGAACAAAGCCCTGGTGCTTTGCTCGCGCATTTGCTGAATTTTCCCTCTGTACAACCCATGCAGCTAGTCCAGCAGCATGGTGAGCGGTGGCATGAATCGATCGTCAAACAGGGCGATTTAGCCTTGGTACCAGCGGGACAAACCACTTACTGGCGAGGCCCAACAGATAGCCCTCTGTCATACCTCTGCGTTTACTTGCAACCAGAATTAGTCACAAAAATGGCGGCATCAGCAGATCTCAATCCAGATCGGATCGAGTTGATCGACTGTTTCTCTCGATTTGACCCACACCTGTACCAAATTGCGATGATGCTCTTGGCAGAAATCAAATCGGGTGGTCTGATGGGTAAGTTATATGCCGAATCATTAACCCAAGTATTAGTTATTCAGTTACTGCGAAACTATTCCAGCTTGCAGCCAAAGATTATCGCAGATCGTTATAACTTACCTCCCCGTCGATTAGAGAACGCAATCGACTATATTCACGCTCACCTCGATGGCGATTTATCAATGGCGCAAATTGCTGCAAGTGTTAGTACTAGCCCTACTTATTTTGCTAGTTTGTTCAAACAAGCAACAGGGATATCGCTCCATCAATATGTGATTAAACAGCGAGTAAATAGGGCAAAAATACTGCTAGAAACCACCGATTTACCGATTTCTAATATTGCATCTCAAGTCGGATTTGCTAGCTCCAGCCATCTTACCTACCACTGCAAACGGCTGACTGGCATGACACCCAGACAGATTACTAATTCTAAGACCTGATGCAATTTCAGCCAGCGATAAGTTTCGTTCGCGTAGCGTCGGCTCTGTCGAATCGAGATGAGTTTGAATAGAGCAGTCAGACAGGAGACCGCAGCTTGAGTATTCAATCCTGGAGAAACTGCGGCGGCGATCTCGGCGATTCACACTCACTCAGCAAAAGGACTGCCATCGAGGACAACCTGCCAATTAGGCGAGGTGAAACCATGAATACAACCGCGACCGACTTCGGCTAGCCAGCTAAATGCGGCGACTTGAGGTTTTTGTTTGACTTGTGAAACTAGTAATTCAGTCATTGAGGCATTGAAGCCGAGGCGAGGATAGGCTTCAAGCACTTGCTCGACGATTTCTGGAGAAATGTCAGCAATTCTCATTCCCATCACATCTGCACTTGCCCCTAAATGTACCAAGGCAATTTCTGGTTGTTTGTGTGAGGCAATGCCTCAAGAGGTGTGCAGCGCGATCGCATCCCAAACGATTTCCGCCTTTTCGTCTGACAAGCCGTGTTTCAAAACAAAAGCTCGTGCGGCATCCGCCCCATCCACTTCAAATCGCTGTTCCCCTCCAAATCGTTCTGTCAGTCCTAAATCGTGCATCACAGCACCTAAATATAGCAGTTCGCGATCGCATTTGAGTCCATCGCGTTTACCCAGCAAATCGCCAAAGAAAAACGTCCGCAGGCAGTGATTGCACAAGAAAGACGGCGATACTTCTGTGGTTAGTTGGGTGGCCTTTTTACAAATGTCGCTATCTGGAATGGAATAGTTAGTTAAAGACATTGTTGCTCCTTGAATAATGAATAAAGCTCTGGGAAAGTGAATTGGCAATAGACTAGAGTTAACTGAGCTTAAATCTCAGGGTGGAAATACTGTGGCGGAGGTTTATTACCAAGAAGTGGGTCGATCGCAAATAGGACAAGGTAGTGCAGCTTATGGAATGGCAATGTCAACGTTGATGATTTCTATAGGGTGGGGTGGATCGATGATTGCAAAGAAAAAGGAATCAAAACTTTAAACAACCAGCAGAATGTGGGTTTGAAGGTAGGATCGATCGCTTTCTGGAAGATGAAGATCTCTGCTTCACGTTCTCTGTGCCTTGCCAAACCAGGTAAAGATCGAAGGTGCGCCTCGGAAATACCACAACGCCAGTACCGGATCGCAAATCATGCACCCAAACGATGATAGTGGCACGAATGGTACGATGGGGGTGCCGTATAAGTGATGGACTGTATCCCATGCTGTGTGCAGCAGCCAGCCAATCCCGATAAATCGGTAGTCCTTTAATCCAAAGTAGGCAACACCAGTCATCACATTACAGAAGGCAAAGTCCCAGCCTAGTAAACCACCATTAAGATATGCAGCTCCAGCTCCAGCAATCAATAGGGCACTGAAATTGCGACGGTTTGGCTCTCTAAATAAAGAGCAGAGGGTAATAAAAATTAAAGCCACCACTAACGGTGAAATTAGCTCGATCATCGTTATTTCAGGTCTAGATTGGATTGGCATAGTATTACTCTGACTTTATTTTGTGCGGTTGGTTAGTATGGAAAACTAAATATTTCTACATCTTTTGTCGATATTCCCATTTCTGAAAAGCACGATCGTATGCGTAGCCCTGACGTTGAAAAAAGACCCGCCACGCAGCCACTCCCCGCACGATTCCCCAGGAAGTTAATACATATAGCGACCAAGGAACACCAAAACCAGTGAAGAAATTGATGGGAATCAGACAGGCATTCACGATCGCATACTTACCAAATCGATCTTGCAGTTTCGATCGACGATAGAGATCGAAATCTTGATGTTTTTTAATTACTTGTTGCTGACTGAGCCACCGATCTCTTGCAAGTTCGATCGTCTCAGGAGAGATACTGAGTTCTTGGGCGATTTCTAGCAATTGAGAATGAGGTAAATCAGTATCTAGAGTCGAGCGATCCGACAGTGCAATATCTAAAATTTCTCGAACATTTTCCTGGCTATAAGCGTGAGTTGAGGATTGTTTTGAAAAGTCCATAATCCAAGCAATTTAATTTATTAGTTGGTAACAGCATCTATGGGATCGAACACCTCATGCCAAGCTCGATGAACCAGTGTGGTTGAGGATGTAAATAATGAAAAGCCGAGTAGTGGGTGGAGAATACCTAAATGTAAGAAATGATTCAAGTGTCCCGTGACAAATTGCAGCGTCAGTAGTATTCCTAAACCTACTGTCAGCATCTTGATTTTTTGAGAGAATGGATGAACGAATAGCCCTGCTAAAAGTAGAACAACTAGTCCACCATATCCGCGTACCAGTAGAACGTGAATGTTCCACCAAGTAGGATCGTCGAAAACTGCTAATCCAACTGTTAATAGTTGAGCAATCAGGCAAAAGTTGAATAGTACTGCAATTGCCAGAAACCCTTTTTGAATCCAGTATCCAGATAATTTAGTTTGCTCAGAATGAAGTTCTATCATCACGATCGAGATTATTTGTAAACGTGAATTTGAGAAATAACTGTGTGTCGATATCGACTAGAATATCAACGATTGAAATCGTCGCTATTGATGCAAAGTCCGCCTGTCTTGAAAAGGTGCTCTACTTGGGGAAACAAGCGACGTTTGCGGGGGAAGCTTCCCCCGCAAAGCTCGCGCCCCTGTTCCCGCACTTTTCGCTTCGCGGACTGAAGAATTTCCTAGTCCGCGAAGGCGGACTTTGCATCATGAGGAGTGGTTTTAACCACTTTGTGTATA
>NZ_JANMZA010000351.1:0-15300 GCF_031382685.1 Chamaesiphon sp. OTE_8_metabat_110
CAACGTGGATCGCTGAATACGCTGCAAGCTGAGATCGTCTCGAAAGTCTGGAAACGCGCTTCATATCAGGAGATCGGTAGAGAATTGGGTTACGAGCCAGAATATATCAAACAAGTTGCATCGCATTTGTGGCGATTGCTCTCGCAGATAGTTGGAGAAAAAGTTTATAAAGGCAATCTCTGTGCGATCCTCCAGCGTTATCGCACCTGCTTGGCGACGACGAATTGGGGAGAAGCAATTGATGTGTGTCACTTCTATGGGAGAGGGACTGAGTTAGAAACGCTCGAACAGTGGATTGTCGATAGTCGTTGTCGGGTGGTGGGAATTTTTGGCTGGGGTGGCATTGGTAAAACTGCGCTCTCGGTGAAACTAGCTCGACAGTTGGAATCTCAGTTTGAATGTGTGGTGTGGCGAAGTTTGCGACAAGCAATCTCTCCGCAGGATTTGTTGAATGAAATCTTACCGATTTTGATTGCTTGCAGTGAGCGTAGTCGAACTGGTTCCGAGGTGCAGGAAAGTTCGATCTCCTTACTGATGCAGCAATTGCGCCAAAAACGCTGTTTACTGATCTTCGATAACGTCGAGTCGATTTTGCAAGCTGGAACTCAAAATGGCTGCTACCTGACAGGTTATGAAGCCTATGGCGAAATTTTTGGGCGGGTTAGTGATGAAAATCATCAGAGTTGTATGGTGATTACGAGCAGAGAAAAACCCAGCGGCATGAGCCTACGGGAAGGAGTTAATCTACCAGTTAGATCGCTGCAACTGACTGGACTCGACATCACTGCCGCGCTTTCTGTGAAACTGGCTCAACAGTTGGAGTCTCAGTTTGATTGTGTGGTATGGCGAAGTTTGCGACAAGCGATCGATCCGCAGGATTTGTTAAATGAAATCTTGCCGATTTTGATTGGTTCTGAGGTGCAGGAGAGTTCGATCTCTTTACTGATGCAGCAATTGCACCAAAAACGCTGTTTACTGATCTTCGATAACGTCGAGTCAATTTTGCAAGCTGGAACTCAAAATGGCTGTTATCTGACAGGATATGAAGCCTATGGCGAAATTTTTGGGCGGGTGAGTGATGAAAATCATCAGAGTTGTATGGTGATTACCAGCAGGGAAAAACCCAGCGGTATCAGCCTACGGGAAGGAGTTAATCTACCAGTTAGATCGCTGCAACTGACTGGACTCGACATCACTGCCGCGCAATATTTGCTTGTCGATAAAGGCATCACCGCACCACTCATCGAGCAGCACAATCTGATCGATTACGTCTACGGTAATCCCTTAGCTCTCAATTTAGTAGCAACAAGTATTCAAAATCTCTTCAATGGTGATGTTTGTGCTTTTTTAGCCCAAGGTACGGTTGTATTTGGCAATCTTTGGGAGTTAATAGATCGGCAGTTCGATCGATTATCAGTCTTGCAACAACAGGTGATGTACTGGCTGGCGATCGATCGGGAAGGTGTTACTCCCGCTCGATTGCAAGCAGCATCGATCCCCGCAGGTACGCTACCGATTTTATTAACAGCACTAGAAACACTCCGAGATCGATGTTTAATTGAAACTACCGAGTGGGGTTTGACTCAACAACCCGTGATTATGGAATATGTCACAAATAGGTTTATCGATCGGATCGAGCGAGAAATTATTACGGGAGAATTGGAGCTATTTAGAACCCACGCTCTCATCGAAGCGCAAACCAAAGATTACCTGCGGGATGCTCAAATTCAACTAATTTTACAGCCGTTAATCGATCGATTATTGACGCATTTTACGGATCGATCGCACCTCGAATTGCATCTTCACAAAATCCTGACTACCTTGCGCCATCAAACCGACAAAATCGGTGGTTATGCGGCGGGAAATCTGCTCAATTTATTTTGTCACCTCAAAACCGATCTCCAAGGCTTTGATTTTTCACACTTGGCAATTCGTCAAGCCTACCTCCTGAATGCAACCTTACACGATGTCGATTTTACTGGGAGCCACATCAGTCAGACTGTCTTTGCCGAAACCTTTGGTGGTGTCGTTGGAATTGCTTTTAGTCCTGACGGCGAACGTTTTGCGACTAGCGATACTAAAGGCGATATTCAGATTTGGGATGCTCGTACATTCACAAAACTCAGTAATTGTCAAGGGCATCAACACTGGGCTTGGGCGATCGCTTTTAGTCCTGACGGGCAATATCTCGCCAGTGCCAGCGACGACCATCTGGTGAAGTTGTGGGAGGTCGCCACGGGTGAATGTTTGCAGACATACATCGGACATACTTTTTCAGTCAATGCTGTCACCTTTAGTCCCGATGGAAAAATTATCGCCAGTTCCGCTCAAGATAGTACGATTCGCCTCTGGCGGACGTTTCCAGGTAATTTAAGTCCCGAAATCCAGACTTTGGTAGGGCATAATGGTCGGGTTTGGTCGATCGCGTTTAGTCCCGACGGTTGTACTCTGGTTAGTGGTGGCGAAGATCTGAGAGTGCGACTGTGGAATGTGGCGACGGGTGAGTGTTTGAATGAATGGGAAGCTCATACTGCTTGGGTGAGATTTGTTGCATTTAGTCCCAATGGTAAAACGATCGCGACTTGTAGTTACGATCGATCGATTAAAATTTGGGATATTACTAACCAAAATCCCCGACTTCTTCAAGAAGTCGGAGATTTGTCCCACGCCAAAATCCCCGACTTCTCAAAGAAGTCGGGGATGTTTATTCTCACATGTTTGCACACATTAATCGGACATCAGCAACCCGTCAGTGCGATCGCATTTAGTCCAGATGGACAACAATTAGTGAGCAGTAGTTTCGATAAAACTATTAAACTTTGGGATACTAATAGTGGCAAATGTGTAAAAACCTTCCTCGGACACCGTAACCGGATTTGGACTGTGGCTTTTCATCCCAATGGTACCCAAATTGCTAGCGGTGGCGATGACAATCATACTAAAATTTGGGATTTAGAACGGGAACGCTGTATTAAAACGATCGTCGGACATACTAATGCAATTTTATCCGTCAATTTGAGTCCCAATGGGAGTTATTTAGCCAGTGGTAATGAAGATACTACGATTAGAATCTGGAGTATCGATCGAGAAAAGATCGTCCAAACTTTGCGCGAACATACTAATCGAGTCTGGTCGGTTAATTTTAGTCCTGACGGTCGGTTATTAGCTAGTGGCAGTGCTGACTACACTGTCAAATTATGGGATTGGCAAGCAGGTAATTGCCTCAAGACATTGCGAGGTCATCATAGTTGGGTGTGGCGGGTAGTTTTTAGTCCTGACGGCCGAACATTAGCTAGTACTAGTTACGACCAAACAGTAAAAATTTGGGATGTTGACACTGGAGCGTGTTTGAAGACGCTGAAAGAACATCGCAGCCCGGTAATTTATGCCGATTTTAGTCCCGATGGTAAGCTGTTGGCAAGTTGTGAATTTGCAGGTATTATTAAACTCTGGAATCCGCAATCGGGTGAGTACTATCGAGATATCGGAGAGCATAGTAATAGTGTTTGGTCGGTTACTTTTAGTACTGATGGTCATTGGTTAGTTAGTTCGAGCTATGATGAAACCATCAAACTTTGGTCGGTAGAAACTGGCGAATGTTTGCAAATCTTTATCGGGCATAAAGGGCCGATTATCAGCGCGAAATTCAGTCATGACGATCGATCTATTATTAGTGTAGGAGTCGATCGCTCTCTCAAAACATGGGATATTGAAACTGGTAAATGTCTCCAGAGTCTGACCGAGCATAGTGGCTTAATTTATACTCTAGATGTTGGTAATGTTCGATTACCAGACATGGATTCGCCCAATTTTCTCGCATTTACTGGTAGTTTAGATGAAACTATTAAAGTTTGGGATTTAGAAGCTGCCAAATGTATCGCCACTTGGAAATCTCGCCGTCCCTATGAAGGAATGCAGATCGACAAGATTCACGGATTGACTAAGGCACAAAAAGCATCTTTACAGGCTTTAGGAGCGCAGTTAAGATGATTAGGCTGAGATTGCTTTCGATCGATCTGGCTCTTGACATACGATAATACATAGACTAGATTAAAAATATCTACAAGTTTGTCAGCGAGTTCGTCATGTAGCCCTCTACCTCTCCACCTTTAGCCAGTAATTAATATTTCCTAGCGGCGATTTTCAGCCACAGCCATTGTTTTTCATGGCAAGTTTTTAGGCGAGTTCCAAATCTCGAAGAATATTAATTACAAATTACGAATTACGATTTATATTGTTGCCTTGAGAGGGGAGCTGCAAAATGCTGATGCAAAAATATCCGCGAACGCCGCATATTGAAGGTTCGCGCGAACAGCCTGGGGATGAAGATTTGGACAGCATACCATTTAGGGCGATTGCCAATGAGTATGTAGTAATAGAGGAGAAAGTCGATGGTGCTAATGCTGCGATTAGTTTCGATGCTAACGGACAATTATTATTGCAAAGTCGCGGGCACTATCTAACTGGTGGCGCTCGCGAACGCCATTTTAATTTGTTCAAACAATGGGCGCACAGTCATTATGCCGCATTGTGGGAGATTTTGGGCGATCGATATATCCTGTATGGCGAATGGATGTATGCCAAACATACGGTGTTTTATGACAAGTTACCGCACTATTTCTTAGAATACGATTTACTGGATCGATCTTCTCATCAATTTCTCAGCACGGCGGCGCGGCGAGAGTTATTGACAGGATTGGTGGTAGCTTCGGTACCCGTATTGCTAGAGGGAAAGTTAACATCTCACAAGCAATTAGTCGGTTTATTAAAGCACTCCCATTTTATCAGTTCCGAACATATCGATAGGTTGCGAGAACTTTGTACAGAGCAAGGTTTAAATGCAGATCTGGCAATTCAACAAACTAATCAAAGTGTGTTGATGGAAGGTTTGTATATTAAGGTGGAGACACCTGAGTTGACTATTGCTCGATACAAGTATGTCCGAGCAGACTTTTTGACTACTATTTTACAGTCGGAAACTCACTGGTTAAATCGTCCAATTATTCCTAATCAATTACAGGCTGGTGTCGATCTGTTTGGAATGAAATAAGGGGTAAATAGTAATAAGCGATCGATATTTAATCGTAATGCGATCGCCTGGAATATTGATGGTGGGCACTGCCCACCCTACTTTTACTATCCATTACAATTATTATGAATAATCTAGAGATCGATCGAGATTCACCTTGGACATTTCCATATTGTCCGACAATATCAGATTTAAAAATAGATTGGACGGCAATCCTAGCACAATTCCCATGTTTGCGATCGCTAGCTAACTGCGAACAGAACCCGATTTATCATGCGGAGGGAAACGTTTGGATTCATACTCAACTAGTCTGTGAAGCTTTAGTTTCTTTACCTACTTGGCAAGCGATGAATGCAGCAGATCGATCGATCTTATTTACCGCTGCGTTATTTCACGATGTTGCCAAGCATTTAGCAACACAAGTTGCTGAAGATGGCAACATTACCGCCAAGTGGCATGTGAATCTAGGAGCGCGGATGGTAAGACAAATTTTACAAGATCTGCATACGCCATTTGCTATTCGGGAGGCAATTGTGGCGATCGTTCGATATGAGAGTTTACCGCTATGGTTTTGGGATAAACCTCAACCTTTGCGATCGATTATTAAAGCGAGTCAATTAGTTCGGTGCGATTGGTTGGCGTTGATGGCTGAGGCTGATGTCAGGGGACGAATATGTGATGATAAACAAAAAATATTAGAAACGATCGAGTTTTTTAGAGAATTCTGTCAAGAACATAATTGTTTCGATCGATCCTATCTATTTGCATCGGTTCATAGTCGGTTTATCTACTTCCACAAGGAAGATGCAGATCCGACTTATGCGGCTTTTGACGATACCCACTTAGAAGTAATTCTCATGTGTGGTTTACCCGGTACTGGCAAAGATTATTGGATCGATCGCAATCATCCAGATTTACCAGTGGTATCGCTCGACAAGTTGCGAATTGAAATGGGTATTTTACCCACAGACGAGCAAGGCGCGATCGTCAATGCAGGAAAAGCTCTAGCGAAGGGATATCTCCAATCTGAGACACCATTTATCTGGAATGCGACTAATATCGTCAAACCGATTAGATCGGGCTTAATTCGGATTTTTGCTGGGTATGGTGCGCGAATTCGGATCGTGTATCTGGAGGTGCCGATCGATCGGGTATTGCAGCAAAATCGCGATCGTAAAGCTCAAGTTCCTACTGCTGTCATTCATCGTTTTCGCGATCGATTAGAACTTCCCGATCTGACGGAATGCCATCAATTAGATTGTTTTGTTGATGTTTAATTATCAATATTTTTATTAACCGCAGAGGCGCAGCGATTCGCGCACGCCTTTGTTTCCCGACGGTTTAGCGCGATCGAGACAGAGAACGCAGAGAAAGACAGAAAGACAGAGAGAAGATAACCTAGTTGCTAGGTTGAATCAATATATTTACTATCCCCTATCCCCTATTCTCATGTCAAAACAAAAGATCGAAAAACAAAAAATGGCAACGATTACGGAGGTGTATAACCGGATTATCTGGGATAGCAATCTCAATCGAAATATGTTTATTGCGGGATTTAACGAGCGAATATCTGACACTATTCGCGAGAAGCCGCTGGCGCAGTGGGATGATAATAGCGATATCCCGTGGCATCGGGTTCGCTATATTCGTTGTGGTGAAACGATCGTTTGGGATCGCGAACATCGGATCGATTTAATCTCGACTAATCAGTTACCGGAAGTTGCTTGGAAGTCTGAAGTTGCTGGCTCTAATCGAGCCGATATAGCTGCTTTAGTTGCTAATAATCAAGCGCAGTTTCAGCCACGAGATATCTATCGGTACGATCGCAACGGCTGGAAGTTGTTTACAGGTACACTTAAGCCAGTACGGTTAGCTGAAAATCTGACGATCGTTACTTATAATATTTTATCCAATCTTCATGATGCCGATAAAATTCAAACTGATAAACGTTTGCCAGTTATTTTAGATGAGTTGGCTAAAACTGATGCAGATATCATCGCGCTGCAAGAAGTCACACCAGAGTCCCTAGACTTTATTTTAGCTACCGATTGGGTGCGGGACTATTTTATTTCGGAATCTCCTAATGGTAATAATGTCAAACCTTATGGTAATTTATTAATGTCACGGTGGGCATTTAAACTAGTAGAACATCAGTTTTCAGGACACAAGCGGGTATTAGTGGGTGAATGGCAAATCAACGATCGATTCGTTCATTTAGCAAATGTGCATCTAACTAGCGATCGTGGTGAAAATGCTCTCCAGAAGCGTACTCAGCAATTAGCAACTGTTGTCGGTTATCTCCAGCAACAGGGGGAAGATCGGTTTATTGTCGGCGACTTTAATACGCGAGGAAGCCAGCAAGATGAACTTATTAATTATGCCAATTTTATCGATATCTGGCAAAAGTTATTACCAGATCGCGATGGTTATACTTTCGATCCAAGTACTAAT
Organism: Chamaesiphon sp. OTE_8_metabat_110; assembly: GCF_031382685.1. Lineage (NCBI taxonomy): Bacteria > Bacillati > Cyanobacteriota > Cyanophyceae > Gomontiellales > Chamaesiphonaceae > Chamaesiphon > Chamaesiphon sp. OTE_8_metabat_110. Next base: position 7,481 of record NZ_JANMZA010000351.1, read on the forward strand.
TCATTAGCGATGTTGATGAGTTTAGCAGGTGAGTCAGGCAGACTCGATCGCATCTTATGGTGTCCCGATTTTGCAACTAATTACCAACCGCAATCGATCGCTTTATTTGGCTGTAAACCGTTTGTTGGCGATAACATTCAGCTTTATCCATCCGACCATTTTGGTGTCTGTGGAGTTTTTAAAATCTCTGCGTCTACATGCCCGAGTGAATTGGATACAGTAGATTTAACAGCAATTGTGCCTGTTTATGAGAGCATCCTGGCAATTATCCCACCAGAAGATCTATTTCCGCCAATTCAAGCAATTCGCCAACAATACGATGCTGGCTTCGTGCGGATCGTGCCGCATATTACGTTGCTGTATGGGTTTTTACCCGATCGATACTTTGCGGAAGTAGTAGATTTAATTGCGCCGATCTTAGCTAAAATTGAGCCGTTTACCGTGACATTAGCTGATTTTGAGGTATTTACTCATCACAAAAGTGCGACGGCGTATTTGCGTCCTGTGGTGCAGCCTGAAGGGGCATTACACGAGCTGCAAAATACTTTGTATCGGTTATTTCCCCAATGCTACGAACAAAGTACCAAAACGATCGATGGATTCAATCCCCATTTGAGTGTCGGACAATTTGCCAATTCTGATGAAGCGATCGCTAAGCTACCACAATGGCATCCACTTAAGTTTACTGTCGATCGGGTCGCTTTAGTCAGTCGTCGTCGCAATGAATCTTGCTTTATTCGGCATGTTGTTGGCGTTGGTAAACTATTACCAAAAGTTGTCGAAACTAGTGAATTAATCGATTTAATCTCGCAGTTAGCACCGGAATTAACCGATCCAGAACGCTCGCATCGGGAGACAATACTTGCCGTTATCAAGCAAGCTTGTATCGAATGTTTGGGTAGTGAAGCATCGTTACATTTATTAGGTTCGGCACGCTTGGGAGTAGATAGTTTCGCTAGCGATTTGGATATTGTTTGTTTGATTCCCGACTATCTATCTGGGGAAACTTTTCTCAGTCGAGTGGCAGATTGTTTGGCTGGATTATGCGAGCGATCTCAAGTTGTATTGAATGCTAAATATCCAGTGTTGCGATTGCAAATTGAAGGGATATCGTCAGATCTACTTTACGATCGAGTCGAAGTCAGCGATGGCTGGGAAACGCTAGATCTGTATACTCTTAAATCGCAGATTAGAGAGCCTCACTCGATCGTCGGTTGCTGGGAAGCCGACCTAATTATCGATTTAGTTGAGCCGCATCTCTCGATCGAGCGATTTAGACTACTATTAAGAGCAGTCCGTAGTTGGGCAAAGATGCGCGGTTTATATGGCAACTCTTGGGGCTTTTTAGGTGGATTTTCTTGGTCGTTATTGTGCGCTTATAGCTGTATTGAATACAGTGGAGATAAATCTTTAGAAGCACTGCTAGCTCACTTTTTTACAGTCATAAGTCAACGAGATCGTCGTCAGGTAATTTCCCTAACAGATACAGGCAAAAAGTATGTGGCAAAGCTACCTCAAGATCTATTACCGATCGTTTCCTCGATCGCACCTTGCAAAAATACAGCTCGTAATGTCACCCGATCGACTGCTAGAATTATTCAAGCGGAATTCGATCGAGGCGCACAGATAACCGCGCAAATATTAGCTGGTAAATCGACATGGAAATCTCTCTATAAACCGATCGATCCGGTGATTGGGATGAGTGCCTTATTATCGATCGCAATTAGCGATCCAGATGCGATCGAATGCCAAAAATGTAGCGATATGTTTGAGAGTACGATCGTTGGTTTGACGATCCAGCTCGAACAAATCGGTATTTTTGTCCGTCCCATCCCTCAAGTTGAGTTACTCGAACACACACGTATTTTCAAGCTATTTCTTAATCTACCTACTAACGATGACCTCGATTCAGCAGCACGGTTAGGTCGAGAATTCATCAGTCAGTTAAACGGTGTGGGCGAGACTACCAAGCTAGATTTATCGATCTGTAGCACGCTATGATAGAGATCTGAAGATAATTACAGCGAGTGCTGAGGAAAGCCCCTATCTTCTTTTACCAAAAGTCGAGCCGAATTTCTAGACAAACATTTAAAATTCCATCTGAATTTCAATTTCCTAATAATATGTCCGAATCTATTACTACATTAATCAATTCTGAAAATAAAGGCGATCGGATTACTGCCTTAAATATGGTACGAGAAATTGAACCAGAGATTGCTTTTGGCTATATCAAACAACTGGTAACAGATACTAATACTCGCGTCCGTTATGCGGCGGTGAGCCAATTGGCGACACTCGGCTCGCAAGATCTCGATGAAAGTTTAACTATTTTACGCGATCGACTAGTCAATGACTCCGAGCCTGATGTTCAAGCCGCCGCTGCTGATGCCATCGGTGCGCTGAAGCTGACAGCCGCTTTTGACGATCTCCAAAATCTCTATGAAACCACCCCGGAATGGTTGGTGCAATTTAGCATTATCGCCGCTTTGGGTGAATTAGGCGATCCGCGTGGTTTGACATTATTGCAAACTGCACTAAAAAATGAAACCAGCCTGGTGCAAACTGCGGCAATTGGCGCGATTGGTGAATTGGGAGATCCGAGTGGCGTGGAAAGTATCATTCCGTTTGTCACCCATCCCGATTGGCAAATCCGTTACCAGCTCGCGCGTGCGCTCCACAATTTAGGTGGAGATCTAGCTACCCAAAATCTGGCAATCTTGGCAACCGATGAAGTGGAGCAAGTCGCTACAGAAGCACGGGGTTAACATTCTCGCATCTTGCATTACAACAAAGTTGCTTGTATTTTAGTGAATAGTGGATAGTGGATAGTGGATAGCGCTCTTCGCTGGTGCAAGCTGTGAGTACCTGAAATTTGGTGAGCGTTTTGGGAATTACTCGCTCGCGCTCGATCTGTTGACGCGCTTTTACAGCGGTAATTCGGATTCGGATTCGAGATTTTCGATCGCTTGAACGCCGCGCGGGTCGCCGAGTTTGAGTAGCGCCGATTTGGCATCATCTCTGACACCCAGATCGGCATCTTCTTCCAAGACTTGGATCAGTGCATCGACAGCCGTAGCATACACCACATTCGAGGGCAATTCCCGGCACAGTCTTCCCAGCGACCACGCACAATTACTGCGCACCGCTGCCAAGGGGTCGTTAATTAAAGCTTCAATGATCGGCGGTACGGTAGCGATAACAGCCTCATAACTGAGATCGGCAGCTTGTCCGAGGGCACTAGCCGCCCAGAGGCGGACAGCAGATATATCGATCTTGAGGGAGCGTAATAGCGGCTTGAGAGCGCGAAGATCGCGACAATTGCCCAATGCCCAGACGATGCCTTTGCGGACATAACCATTCCAATCTCGATCGAGTTGCAAAATCAAGGGTTCGACGGCATCGGTGCTGGGGTTGCGTCCTAGCGCATAGGTAGCCGCAACTCTCACCAACGGGCACGGATCGGCGAGTAAGACGATTAAATGGGGAATGGCGCGGGAATCTTGAATTTCGCAGAACGCCCGTGCTGCCATCATCCGCTGGGCGGTAACGGCATGAGTGAGTAAAGGTAACATTTCCTCTGGATCTGGCTTCGGTGGCTCTGGGGTGGCATCTAGCACCGCCAGCGTATCCAGAATCTCAAGCGGACTATCTATCTCCGTTTCATCCTCTTGGAAATTCAAATCTGCTTCGTAAACCATAATAACTACTCTAGCCTATGCCCATCCCCAATATCTAGCCTCAAGCCCACACTCGATCGGCTTCGCGATCGTTGCTGGCTGAAAGTCTTCCAGACCGAGTGAAAATCTAACGCTGATGGCATTATAGCAAAGTCAATGCAGCCAGATCGCGCTGGCTTGTACTTGGATGGGTAAGGGGCGAGGGAGAAGGGGGAAGAGGTAATAGGTAAGAGGTAATAGGTAATAGGTAATAGGTAAGAGAATACTGTAGGGTGTGTTATCGCGAAGCGTAACGCACCGAAGCAAGCACCGAAGTAGGGTGGGCACTGCCCACCATCTAGGTTTCAGGCAATATCTATCTAATAAATACTTACATTTAAGAAGGTCGGCAAAATTATTTTAACTACTAGAATCATCTGAAACCCTGATGGTGGGCAGTGCCCACCCTACTACTTACTTACTCTTACTAATAAATACTTACACCTGTCTACTTACTCAAGATTAGTTTGGGTCTAGATTAGACTTAAGTTTGAGTTGGAGATCCGTACCTTTTTTGAGGACGACTTCACCGCCGGGACTCGATAGCACAAATGCGGTAGCGGCGGCAGCACCAGCTAATTTACCATGCTTGAATTTGGTTTTATCGCCGATAAAGTTACCCGCGATCGTCCCACCTAAAATAATGCCTGCATTTTTGAGAAATTGACCTTTGGTTTTGGTTTCAACTCTAGTATTTACTAATGTCGCATCGATCGGGAGGAGATCGCCATTTTTGAGCTTGAGACTGTCGAAAGCTAAATTCATCTGTGCTTTCTTCCCTTTAGCAGCTTTATTAACTTTTTCTAAATGCCCTTCAATCGTGGCATCTTTTAAAGCCGGGTATTTACTAACAGAATTATTCTTAACTTTGATGGTAAATTTTTCATTATCGCGATTTTTACCGCTCGATAATTCTTGTTGCAAATCGGTATCGATCGTCACCCCAGCCGGGACGACAGCTAGCGCACCATTTGGCTTATTACCAGTCGCGGTCATTGCGCCATTAGTGGCTGTTCTGACGGTATCGACTGGCTTTTCGGCCACTTTGCTACCGCAACTAACTAAACTACCTAAAGATAGGGTTAGTAAAACTGCTGAAACGGATTGCTTAAACATCATAGACTCCACACTTCAAACCACACTAAAAATTGGATGTGATGGCATCAGTCTATCATTTGGCGATTACCTCCGGTAGGCTTCGCCAACGATTCAACTATGAGCTATTTGGATGGAAATCACTACTGCTACCCCTCCTCACAGATTTCGAGCTATACATTTAGCTATTTAAATTAATTGAGAATTATTGAGATCGTTTACTCGACCAATAATTTCTCGACCCAGCCATGGGGTATTACGACCCAAAGAGTTGAGACTAGTGGGGGTGACTAACCATGACTCGTAGGGGTCGAATAAGATAAGTTGAGTCGGGGGAGACTGGTGCAGACACTGAGCTGGCTTGCTGCTCAGTGCCGCCCACAGCTCGATCGCGGCTAATTTACCCGTGACGACTAGCTGTTGCCACAGTAATGGTAGTGCCAATTCTAGTCCGATCGCGCCAGCGGGAGCTTCCCCAAAGGCGACTGTTTTTTCCTCATAGGTATAGGCATGATGGTCGATGGCGATCGCATCTAAGACTCCTGTTTTAATCCCCTCAATCAGGGCAATTTGGTCGTCTGCGGTGCCTAGCGGCGGCGTCAGCTTGAAATTGGGGTCATAGGTGGCTAAGTCGCTAGTATTGGCAATTAGGTGCAGCCAGGTGGTACTGGCCGTAATTGGTATGCCCCGTTGTTTGGCGGCGGCAATTAGTTCGACACCCCGACGGGTGGAAATTCGCATCAGATGGACGGGGGTAGCGATATCGGCGACAATTTCGATAATGGCAGCGAGGGCGGCTGTTTCACTACTGACCGGATCGACGGGTAGACCATATTTGAGTGCGGCAGCTCCAGCTCTGGCGAGTCCCTGACCGCGTAATTGGCGATCGAGCGCATATAATCCGATCGGGAGATCGAATGGTTGCAGATATTCGAGTAGTCGCCGAATCAGGGCGGGATTGGCGATCGCCCGTCCATCTGCCCAGCCTGTAATATTAGTAGTAGCAAGTTCGGCGAGTTCGGTCATGGCAGCACCTTCGACACCGAGAGTCAGTGCGCCCCAATAGCCGAGTTGGGGACAGTTGGGGATCTGGGCGGCAAGTTGGTGGTACTCACGATCGAGACTGATGATACTACTAGCTCGATCGAGTGCTGGGAGGGTATCGGGTAAAATATTTACTGAGACAAACCCGCCTGCACGGGCAGCTTTGAGGAGCGATGTCAGAGTTTCGCGCTCCTCATGTCCGGGGGTACCGCTATGGCTGTACAAATCGACCAAACCGGGCGCGAGGATGAGCTGTTGTCCGGGAATAGTCTCTAGATCGGTTGGCAGTTGGGTATTGTCTGAGACTTCCTGAATGACGCCATCGATAACTAATATATCCACCACTCGATCGCGACGCTCGATCGGGTCTAATATTCTTACCTGTTGGAATAATTGGTTCATCTTTTCTGATTTTGAAGCAAGATTTGCCCTCTCCCCTTCTGAAGCTAAGGTCTATTCAATAGTTGGATCGACTGCGGCTGAGATCTTTACCCCACCCCAGCCCTCCCCTTATAAAGGGGAGGGGGCAAAAGCCCCCCTTTATAAGGGGGGTTGGGGGGTAAAGATCTCCGCCAAAATACAAACAACTCATGTGAGTCGAAGATCTGAGGGCTACTAAAGAGCGCCAGCGGCGGTTTTATCGAGGATACCACCTGACAGATGACTAGTAATATTCAAAGCTTGAATAACTGGCTGACCTGCAATGCCATCTGGATAGTCGATAACCGTCACCGCACCGTTACCTTGCTTGATCTTCCAGATATCTGCTAAACCTAGTCCCAGCAGAGAACACAACAATACCTTATTAGTCGCATCGTGAGCGACGACGATTCCCGTTTGGGGGGTATCGCCCACTTGTTGCAATACCCGTTGCCATGCCGCAGTCGCCCGTGTCCAGACACCTTGGAGATTTTCACCTTCAGGCATTTGGACGGACTCGGGATGAGTATGCCACCGCTCTAACTCGCCGGGATATGCAGCGTCGATCTCGGCTTCAAACTTGCCTTCCCAGAGTCCGTGTCCGATCTCGCGCAGATCGGCATCCTCATGTAATGTAAGCTGCGGATGCTCTTGCAGGATAATTTGGGCTGTCTCTTTGGGACGGGACATCGGACTGGTAAATCCGAAGTCGATTTGAGTGGTTTTTAAAAATTCAGCGGCTAGACTGGCTTGATTGCGTCCGTTATCGTTGAGCGGCACATCGATTTGCCCTTGAAATTTACCCGCGCGATTCCAGTCAGTTTCACCATGCCGGATCAGCAAAAAGCGTGGCCCTCGATTTTGCGGACGGTGTGTGGGGAGTTGTTGACCGAGATGGCTGGTTTGATTGAGCGATTCTAACTGGACATTTTCGCCCCAACCGCCACTAAAATTCAGCACTGTAACGCCGCAATTTGACTGCTGGATGCTGTGGTAAAGCTGAGCTGGGATACCTAGTGCCGTGCTAATCAACGCGCGGTTGATGCCATTGTGCGCGACGATCGAGATTGTTTGCCCCTGGTGCTGCGGCAAGATTTCTTGCCAAAATGCTGTCGCTTGCGCGTACAAATCTAGAACTGGAAAAAAGTCTCGCTCGGTGCCATCCGCCTGCGGTAATGACATTTTTAATTCGTGAGGATGTTCTTTCCAGGTGCGATATGCGGCTGCGTATTTTTCGCGAACTTCCTGATTGAACATGGTTTCCCACAAGGGCAGATCGATTTCTAATAAGCGATCGTCTACCTGTAATTGCTCTTGCTGCCCCAATTGCGCTAATACCGTCCGTGCTGTCTGTTGCGCTCTTTGGAGCGGACTACTGTAAACCTTGTCAAATTTTAAACCCTGAAATGCCTCACCTGTGAGCTTAGCATCCGCTAAACCCCGATCGGTCAGCACGGATAAATCGCTCCGCCCTTGGATGCGCCCCTGACTATTATAACTACTCTGTCCGTGCCGTAAAATAATAACTCGCATTCCCACAGGTCT
>NZ_JANMZA010000480.1:0-6763 GCF_031382685.1 Chamaesiphon sp. OTE_8_metabat_110
CAGCGGAAATGTGTCTTCCCAACATTCACCCGTTTCAAAGCAGTGGCGGATATGTGTGACAACTCGATCGACATGTTCGGGATGATGAACGCTTTGCCATCCCCAGCCCTGCATTTGGGCTAATGTGGTGCCAGTGTATTCAAACCAGCGACTGTTATACCAGAAGATCCAGCCGTTTTCGTCTGTCATCCACGCAAACTGAGACATATTATCTGCCAAGGTGCGGAATCGCTCTTCACTCTCGCGTACTGCTGCTTCAGCGCGTTTGCGATCGGTAATTTCTTGGACGACAACATTAATCCCCGCAACCTGTCCGGTTTCATCCCTGAGCGGATAGCAATTTTCGATCCAAGTCCGCTCGACTCCAGGTTGAGCTAGAGTTTCACCACTAAGTTCGAGATTTAGCAGTGGCTCTCCGGTGGCGATGACGCCATACAGGAGCGGTTCGTTTTCATCGGCTACAAGCGGCACGATTTCGCGCAGCGTGCGCCCGATATGGTCGTCAATATCGATACCGTTAATTTCTGCTAGCTGCTGATTGAGGCGGACATAGCGCAAGTCTCGATCGAGAATTGTTAGCCCGATGGGCGCAGTTTGATAAATTGCTTCGATTTCCATCAGTTGGCGTTGCACGAGTAATTGACTCTCATATAGCTCTTCCTCGGCGTGTTTGCGTTCGGTAATGTCGGTATTAAAGCCAACGACTTTGAGCAGTTCTCCTTGCAGATCGTACTGGAAATAGCTGCGATCGGACACCCATTCCCAGTGCCCTGCCGCATGGCGGATGCGATATTCGCTCTCAAATCGATCGACTCCCACTGGAGCGGCTCGGAACTCCGATTGGGTGCGCTCTAAGTCGTCGGGGTGCATTCGCTCCGTCCACCAATCATTCGTTGGTGGCACATCTTCAGGTCGAAAGCCCAGCAGCTCGAACAATCCTTTGGAGCGATAGATGATTTTAGTTGGCAGATCCCACTCGTACACTGTCCCCCTTACGGCTAGCATCGCTGACTCAAATCGGGCGTTGCTCTGCGCTAGGTTAGCTTCACGTAGCTGTAGCTGCGATTGCAATCGTTTGAGTTCGGTAACATCGGTAAATGTTGCTACACAGCCGCGCACTGCGCGATCTTCGTCAAATAGCGGCACGGCAGTTATTAGCCAGTCAAATGTCGCTCCGTCAGATCGCACCATTTGGATTTCGACATCTCGAATCGCTTGCCCTTGGGCGGTTGCCAGTTGCATCGGCAGTTGGTCGCCAGGGATTTCTCGCCCGTCGCGGTATTGACGGAATGGTAAAGTTTCGGCTTCTGCTCCAGTTGCCGAAACGTTGGTATCGGGTGACACCGTTAGCATAGTTTGACCGAATCGATTAGCACGAATGACGTTACACTGCGGGTCGTCAGCGATCGCGACCCCCACGGGCAGCGTATCGAGGATCGTTTGTAGTTCGTCAGTTTGCTCGGTCAGCTCGTGGTTGAGCTGGTGAATTTTCAGCTCGGCGACTTTGCGATCGGTAATATCGATCGCTACCCCGATAATCTGTTGGGTAGCTCCTGCTGGCGTTCTGTTAAATGCAGTGCCAGAAGTGAGCAACCACCGCCATTCACCATTTGCATGTTGCGCTCGGTATTCCAACTCCCGCGCTTTTTCACCTTGTGCCGTATCGAATCCTGCTAGATACGCCATCATGCTGGCTAAATCGTCTGGATGTATGAGATTTGGCATCACATCCGACCCTTGCTCTTGCAGTTGCGCTGGCGTATAGCCCAACACTTCTAAGGAGTGGCGATTCATATAGATGTTACGCTGCTCGATGAGATCGTAGACATACACCAAACCGGGCACGGTTTCGGCGATTTTTTGGACGAATTGCTGGCTCTGTTGCAAAGCGGCTTCTACTTGCTTGAGGTGGGTAATATCGGTATTGGTGCCCACCCACTCGACAATTTCCCCCGCCGGGTCGCGAACTGGCTGGGCGCGACAGAGATACCACCGTTGGGAATTATCACCACAATTCCAGCAAAATTCGGTTTCATAGGGCATCCCAGTTTGCATAGAGAGCTGCCATAACCGCTGAGTGGCAGCAAATTCATCGGGATCTACCTGACTCCATCCGAGTGCTGTCGCTGCTGGAAAAGACATGCCGTAGTAATTGAGCCACTGTTGATTGTTAAAGCGGAATTCACCATCGGCTCCGAGTACCCACACCGCATGAGGAATCGCATCGACGATCGACTGCAATCGCTGCTGACTCTCGACCAGAGCAATTTCGGCTTGTTTGCGATCGCGAATATCGAGCATCACCCCGACAAACCGCATGGCTACCCCTGCCTGGTTGTCGAGGAATCTTCCAGTTGAGGCAACCCACACGACTGCTCCAGTGTCAGCGCGTACCAACCGATATTCGATCCGATAGAGCGATCGCTCCCTCTGGGCAGTTTCCCGTGCCTGCATCACCGCTGCGAGATCGTCAGGATGAATCCGGCTCAACCACATCTCGATGGTAGGTGCGCCAACATTAGCTGGATCGTAGCCCAAAATCTGGAAGTGTTTGGCAGACCAGATCGTTTTACCCGTGGACAGATCGGCATCCCAGGTTGCCATATCTGCGGCTGTAAGTGCCAAACTCAGCCGTTCTTCACTCTCCGACAAGTTCTCGATCGACCGCTTGCGGTCGATCGTAATACTAGCAATCTTAGTCCCAAATTCACCCAGTCGATATTCCCAATCAGTCGGCAATCGCGCCTCACCAAAGCACAACATCAGCGAACCGAGGGGTAAATTATCAATCCCCACAATCGGTACGGAATGACAAGCCCGAATGCCATGGGCGATACACAAATCCCGCCAGCTTTGCGGCCAGGATTGGTCACTCGCAAGATCGGGACAAGTTACAGGCTCACCACAATATCCAGCCGTATCACAAGTGCCGTTCGCGAAGCGGTTCTGAAGAAAAATCGCCAGCTCGTTAATCGGCGCATCCTTGAGTCCTTCGCTCAGAGACGGCGGGAAATCTGGAGTAATCGATCGGGGAAACTTCGAGCGGAGATCGTCAGTCAGTAGCACACAGGCACGGGTGTGGGGGCTGAGGTTGGCGATCGAGCTACACATAGCACTCAGACACTCATCTAGCGGCTGACCCGTAGCAACCGCCTCCAGCAGTCGCGTCTGTTCGGCGAGGATCGATTCGTGCTGTTGACGATCTAACTCCGTCACAATCCGACTGGCAAAGATGGTTAGTAACGATTCGGCTAGATGCACGTTTGCTAACGGTTTACCATCCATGACGCCCAGCAATCCCAACACATTACCATTGGCACCACAGAACGGAATCGACATATAGCTCTCGACAGCCAGCGGTTTTAGCAACGGCGCATTCGGAAACTGAGCCTGGACATTGCGGGGATAACAGCAAAGTTTACGCTGCTCGATCGCTTCCCAGCACGGCGTATCTTGCAACCGATATTCCAGATTCTCGACGATGTTACCGCGATCGCATGTGGCGATCGTGCGCATCATTTTCGGCTCAGTCCCCTCCACCAAACCAATATAAACATAATCAGTCCCCAAGACTTTGGCAAAGTGCTTCACCAGTTCGTCGAAAAATGCCCCACCCGTCACCCTCGCGACACCTTGGGTAATCTCTACTAGTGCGGCATCGACGCTCGCGATTTGCTGCGCCGCCAAGCGCAGTTCTAGCTCCGAAACGACCATTGCCGCCAAATCCCCTAAAGTAGCCTCTTCCTCGGCGGTTAAAGGGTCGTGGGGCACAGTATCGAGCAGACACAGCGTACCCAAATTAAAGCCATCTCGATCGATCAAGGGCGCACCCGCATAAAACCGCGCCGCTACTTCGGCTTGTACGAACGGATTGCAGGTAAAGCGATCGTCGAGTCGCGTATCAGGAACGATTAGCGGCTCATCGGACAACACGGCAACATTACACAGCGCATCGTTGCGGCAGACTTCAGCAGCACCAAAACCAATGCTGGACTTGAACCAAGCTCTCGACTCATCCACCAGCGAAATCAGCACGGTAGGCTTCTTAAACAGTCGCGCGGCAAGAGCGGTAATGCGATCGAACGCTGCTTCAGGAGGTGTATCGAGGACTTGATAGCGATACAGTGCCGCCAGCCGTTCGGTTTCGTTGGTAGGTAAGATCGGATTGACAGGCTGTGCTTGTACTGAGTCAGTCATGGTATTGCCTGCGGGGGCGATTAATGCTGGTAGGCTGGGGGTATGGGGGGATCGTCGGCTGCTCCTATTTTATAGCTGTTGAGCAATCGCCGCAAAACCCGGCATCCTTGAGATGTTGGGTTTTGCGGTTGTATCCTGAATAGTTTCCACTTGTCAATCAGGGCGCGGACAATAAAATAGATAGTCGATTTATAACTTTGTTTTGATGCAAGATGTGACTAACTTTAGCTATCGACATTTACAGCTAACAACTGGGGATTTTCGATCGGCTCGGGGCGAAGTTGATAGATTGCTAGATCGAACCAAAACGTAGTGCCCACGCCGACTTCACTGGTAATATGAACTTGACTGTGATGTTTCTCGATGATATTTTGGACGATCGAGAGTCCCAATCCCGTACCTTCAAGGGTGTGAACGCGGTTTTCGACGCGGAAGAAGCGATCGAAGATCGCCGCACAATCTTCAGGATCGATGCCGATGCCCGTATCGACGATTTCCACTCTGACGACAGGCGAAACAATCTCATCAGCCGCTTCACCAGTCACTGCGGCTCGGTAAGCCCGAATTGTCACTTTCCCATCGGCTTTGGTAAATTTGAGGGCGTTGCCGACCAGATTTGCTAGCACCTGGAGGATCAGATCGTAGTTACCCAAGACGGATGGCAGATCGGGTTCGATATCTTGACACAGTTCGATCCCTTTATCTTTGGCGTTGAGCTGATAGGTACGGAGAGTTTGTTCGATCGATCGATCTAGCTCCACCGCATCAAATAAATAAGTATGGGAGGATTCGAGCTTGGATAAATCCAAGACATCATTCACCAATCTTGTCAACCGATCGGTTTCGCGATTGGCAGTATCGAGAAATTCACTCCGCTCCTCTTTAGTCAATTCATCCCCGTATTCATGCAGGGTTTCGATAAATGATTTGATATTAAATAATGGCGTTCTCAGTTCGTGAGAGACATTACTAATAAAGTGACTTTTAGCTTCATTTAATTCGACTTCCCGAGTAATATCTTGAACGGTCATCGCGATCGCCCGGACATTTTCTTTGATCGGATCGAGCACGTTGGTAATTAAGATTCTTACCGTTCGTTGTGCGGGATGGTTGAGCGTAATCCGAAATTCTTCACCATCGAGTTTACCCGCCGCCACTTGATACAGCGGACGCGTGAGTTCGGCAGATACGCTGCCAGGTAGGACATGCAGGACGTTAGCACCGTCTAAATCCAGATGATCCCACCCGAAAAAGCGCCGCGCATTGGGATTGACTAGGACGATCTGGAGATTATTATCGATTAAGACCGCACCATCGGCGATCGTCGAGATCAGGGTTTCTAGCTTAGCTTTTTCGGCAGTTAATTCGTCGATATTTTGTTCTTCAAATATCTCCAACTTTTCCGCCATTTCATTAAAACTACCGATCAGTTCGCCGAGTTCGCCACCCAAGGGTAAATCGATCCGTTGCTTGAAATTTCCCGAGGCAATATTCTTAACACCCGAAAGTAATTCTTTGATCGGCTTGGTAATTTGCAGCGCATTAAATACCGCACCCAAAATTACCATCACCCAAATCGAGACGAATACCGCGATCGTCACATCGCGCGTCAGTCCGCTCGACGCAACTACGGTAGGATTGGGATTGATGCCGATCGCCAGCGTACCGATAAATTTGCCGTCATGCTCGATCGGTACGAAGACATCAGTCACGATCCCTTCGGGTGTCTGGTGTTGGCGGACTAAAGGCAGATCGCGGCGTCCGTTACTTTCGGGTAAATGAATCCGCCGCTCGATCATTAGGGAATTTTGGACTTCTGACTCGGAAAAAGGAATCCCCAATCGAATACTCCCCAAATCGTCCGCATACAGGATGTACCGCAGGCTCGATGTGCTGTGATAAAACCGATTGGAGAACCGCGCGACGCTAGTTAGGTCGTTTTCCGCGATCTGGGGGGCAATATTTGCCGCCAGCAGCAGTCCTAAATCTCTACCAAACCGCGTGTCATTGATCCGCGCATCGGCTTGAATGGTATTTACCGCCCAAAAAGTCAAGCCACTGACAATCAACGACACCGCCAAAGTGGCTGCTCCCATCAGTTTAGTCTGGAGTGTGAACTCCATCCACCAATGGCGAATGATATCGCGCAATTTGTCGAACATGGCTCGCATGACAGGGATAAGGGATGGTGAAGAGGATATTGGTGAGAAATGTTGTGTGGTGACGCTCCGCATCCATACTCATGCACTTACAGATCTAAGTCTGTATTCACTCCTACTATAACAGCGATTACCTAACGGTAGGCTACGCCAACGCTTGAATGGCTCGGAGATCGAGTGTCATTGGCAAAGAGGTAAGAGGTAATAGGTAATGGGTAATGGGTAAGAGGTAATGGGTAAGAGGTAATAATTTTTTCGATCGATCCCTCGATCTGTCGTCTTCTAGTTAGAGATTGGCATGAGAATTGGAGCGATTTTTAGTCAGGATTGCTAATTAGGAGCTGACACAATTGCCGAAAATCATCGCCGCGATGCTCGAAGCTAGTATATTGGTCGAAACTCGCACA
>NZ_JANMZA010000541.1:0-9108 GCF_031382685.1 Chamaesiphon sp. OTE_8_metabat_110
CGGAGATTCTGAGGGCACCCCTACACAATTAACCTGTCGGGGTGCCCCTTGTGGGTACCCTTATGCGCTTAGTACTAGAAACCCTACGCGGGTTTGTGGACGAGCTTGGCAACGTCTGCGACGAGTTGGGCTGGCTGGATCGGTTTGGAGAGGAGGATTTGAAATCCAAAGGCGTGAGAGATGCGCCGATCGCGGATCGTGTTGTAAGCTGTTAGTGCCGCAGCAGGGATTTCTCCCCCAGCTTCAGCACTCCAGGTTCTGATCTGGCGGATCAGCGTCCAACCATCGGTATCTGGCATCCCCAGATCGGACAAGAGCAGATCGTAGGCTTGTGGCTGCGCCTGCAACGTTTGAATGGCGGCGTTCGCCGAGCCTACTGCTGTGACTGTTGCGCCAGCTTGTTGGAGGATCGTGGTAATGAGTGTCAGCACATCGGGTTCGTCATCGACGACGAGGATCGTTGCGCCAGTTAGGGATGGTGTCGTTGGCGTAGCCTCCGCTTTGCGGAATCGAGTGGTGGGTGCCAGTAGTTTGGCGTCATCGCCAGCTAGGAGGGGCGCTGCGGCGGCTGGCAGTACCGGGGTGTCAGGTGGCAAATCCGGTGCTAGGGGCAGTTGGACGGTGAAGGTGGAGCCTTCTCCGAGCTGGCTGGTAACTGAAATCTGACCGCCATGGAGTTTGACGAGGTGATGGACGATCGCTAAGCCGAGTCCGAGTCCGTTTTCCATCTTGGTGGAGCAGCTATCTGCCTGCCGGAACCTGTCGAAGATATATGGTAAAAATTCGGGACTAATCCCTTTACCATTATCAATTATCTGAAGTTGAGCATAAGCGATCGGGTTCGCGGGCGAGATCGGTACTAGGGAGAGGCGGACGATAACTTTACCGCCGGATGCGGTAAATTTAATGGCATTAGAGAGGAGATTTAACAGGATTTGCTCGATCCGGCTGGCGTCGCCCAAAACTCGGCTGGGGAAGGGGTCTAGTTGTCGTTCGAGCCGAATATTTTTGTCAGCAGCGGCGATCGTGAGTGTATCGATTGCGGCGGCAATGACTGGGATCGGATCGATCGGTTCGATGTCGATCCTGAGCTGCTGATTGTTGATGCGGGAGATATCGATCAGATCTTCAATCAGTTGGTTTTGGGCACTGGCACTGCGATCGATCACTTCCAAGCCGCGCTGAACTTGCGCCGGACTTAACTTGCCGCTAAGGATCATCTGCGCCCAGCCGACGATCGCGCTCAGGGGGTTGCGCAGTTCGTGGGAGAGCATCGACAAGAAGTTGTCTTTGGCGAGGCTGGCTGCTTCTGCCGTCGCGCGGGCGGCTTGTTCCTGGGCGAGGAGCGTCCGGTGGGCTTCGATCTGTTTGCGCTCGGTGATATCTGAGATCGCCAGTAAAAATAATTGCCAATCGCCAGTATTTAAAACTTGCCAACCATTGAACAGCAAGGTCTTGGTGTCAGTCGGATCGCACCGATATTCGATCTCCACATCTTGGAATGGCATCTGTTCCTGTCGTAGCGCCTCTAAGCGCGATCGCAAGCCCGGAATTTGCCAGCAACCATCGGCCAATGTGTCGATCTCTTGCCCCTCGACTTGCGGCGGATCGAGCTGAAACATGCGATAGAATGCGCCATTAGCACTCACGACCCGCAGGTCGCCATCGAGTACGACGAGGGGATACTGGACGGTTTCGACGATCGCCGCAGCATAATCGCGGGCAGCTTGAATCTCCTGTTGGTGGCGTTTGAGTGTGTCTACGTCTGCTAAGACGAGCGTGGCACCGACGATCTGATTTTCCACAGTTTTGTAGGGTCGGATCGTCAGGTGATACCAATGCCCCGCCAGATCTTGGATCTCCTGCTGATAAATCGTCAGGGTATCGATCGTCTGGAGGATCTGCCGATCCAAATCGGGCAGATCGAGATTGTGACGCATATTACTAAACGACCTGCCGATATCGGCAGCAATCAGGTTGAATAGTGGCTCGGCCATCGGCGTAAATCTGCCGATCCGCAAATCGGTGCCGACAATTAAAATTGGTAGTTGGATGCTACTGAGGATGTTGACCAGATCGTTATTGAGTTGAGTTGATTCTCGATCGCGACTGCGTAGTTCCTCATTCACCGTCATCAATTCTTCATTCGCGCCCTGGATTTCCTCCTTGGCAGTTTCCAATTCCTCGTTGGTGCTTTGCAACTCCTCGTTACTAGAGAGAATTTCCTCGCTGGCTGCCCGAAAATCCTGTGTGGCGGCTTCCTGCTCGTCAATCATCAGTTGCATCTGCGCCTGCATCGCTGCTAATTCTTGTTTGAGTTTGGTATTTTCTAGCTCGACGAGCGTCTGCTTGGCTTTGCGCTGGGCTGGTGCGGTAGTCGAGATCTGTTGGGGAGCGATGGTTTCAAATAAAATCAGCAAGTAACCGTCTGCCGCGCTGGGCACCCGCAAGGGAATAACTTCCAGCCTCACAGCAGTCGATCCGGCATTTATGTTAGCGTTGAGCTGGGAATTTTGCAGATGGCATTCGACAATCCGCTCGATCGATCGGTCGAGCTGTTTTGCCTGCTGGATCGCCGTGCGGAGTTCGGCTCTCAGACCCGCCTGCACCATTTTCATGACTTTCAGGCTGGACTTACCGGGAGCGGGCTGCAAATAGGCGCTGGTATTGCCCCGAAATTCGAGGATGTCCAGATTGGTATTGACAATTAACCCGGCTGGTGCATAGCGCTGCAAGACGAGATCGTCGGCGAGCTGTGTGAGCTGGAGTTCGGTGGCTGGACGCGTGCTAGGTGGGTGTTGGTAGCTAGTTGTCTGGGTCAGCTCGTTTAGCAGTGGTAAGTCGAGACTAGGCAGGACGAGGGCGAGTTTCTTGGCGTAAATTTTGTGCTGCTTATCGACCTGTGTAAATAACTCTGTCGCTGTGGCGGTTTCGGAAGTGCCCAGCAGCAAGCAGCCGTTGGGATTGAGCGCGTAGTGCAAATTTTGCATCACCCGCTTTTGCAGTGTGGCTTCAAAATAAATCAGCACATTGCGACAAGAAATCAGATCCATTCGGGAAAATGGCGGGTCGCTACAGAGATTGTGTCTGGCAAATATACATAATTCTCGCACCGATTTACTAACTTGATGGTTATCGCCGCTGGGAACAAAAAACCGCCGCAACCGCTCTGGAGAAATATGTGCGACCGCACTCTGTGGATAAATCCCCACTCGGGCAGTTTCGATCGCCTGAATATTGAGATCGGTAGCAAAAATCTGGATTGCTGGCTGGGGCACGACCCCCTCTAGCACCTCCAGCAAACAGATCGCGATCGAGTATGCTTCCTCCCCCGTCGCACATCCCGCGACCCAAATCCGAATCGGGGATTGCGAGTGCTGCTGGGCGATCTGCGGTAAGATACTTGCAGTTAGAGATTGAAAGACTTCTGGATCGCGAAAAAAACTCGTGACATCGATTAAAAAATCTTGATATAGAGCAGTTAGTTCTGCCGCATTGCCGTCGAGACAAGTTAGATAATCTTCCAGTCTGGTGACAGCATGTTGGGACATTCGCCGCTGAACGCGCCGTTGGATCGTGGCTTGTTTGTATAGTGCAAAATTCACACCCGTATGCTGCCGCAGCAACTCAAATATTTGGCTGAGTGGATCTACGGGTGCCGCACTAGCTGTAAGTACGGGCTGCTCATCTGGTGCCGATGGCTCTCGGGCTGATGGCGGCGGGAGATCGATCGACGATCCTGGCTCCAGTTGCCACTGGCGACCGATCTCATTGAGTTTAGCAGCAATCGCCTGGGGCGGGAGGATAAAATCTACTCGACCAGTTTGCGCCGCGTGTTCGGGCATTCCATCAAATTGGGCAGAGGGCAGATCTTGAGCGAAAGTAATGCCGCCTGCGGCTTTAATTGCCGCTAGTCCCACGGACCCATCGCCATCGACACCAGATAGCACTACCCCAATTCCCCGACTCCCGCACCCAGCCGCCAGCGATTCAAAAAATCGATCGGCTGGCATATAGCCGCTAGCCGTCCGTTCGCGGGGCGAGAGGTGAAACACCCGCCCCACGAGCTTCATAGTGGTATTTGGGGGAATGATATAGACGCGATCTGGAGCGATCTCCATCCCCTCAGTGACCTCACAGACGGGCATTGCGGTCGTCCGCCCGAGCAGTTCGGCGAGTAAACTCTGATGTTCGGGGGCTAAGTGCTGGATCAGCACGAATGCCATCCCCGTATCGATCGCCAAGTGCCGCAACAATTGTTTAAAGGCATCCAATCCCCCTGCCGAAGCGCCCACGCCCACGATCGCGAAGCGCGCCACCAAGGCGGTCGGAAATGACGCTCGATTCTCCTTTGGAGATGGCTCTCTGCCAACGCCTGGAGATTCAGATGGCGATTGTTTCGATGATTCCCGATCGAGCATCTGTTTCTCCTATGTCATTTAACTCGGGATTACATCTCTTAATTGTCGTACCACATCCACTATATATCAACCCCCGATCGACCCATTGACAATCTTGTCGTTAGTTACTAAAGATCCGGCGATCGGTAGAGTCAAGCAGCGCTGCAATACAGCAGTTCGCTCTTTAGTATATACGCTATAAACTGTTAAGATATACCATTTGAACTACGATCTAGCTGATGAATAGATGTTGTTTGATGTGAATCGGAGATCCAAATCCCCCAACCCCCATTTGCTTAGTCCCCAACCCTTCGCCCTCACCCCGCCCTCGCCTCCGGCTCTGGCTCCCCTCTGTCTTGTCGTTTTTTTATTCGGGGGGAACCCCCGAATAAAAACGCCGCTCCCAAGCTTGGGAGAGGGGCTGGGGGTGAGGGCAAGGGGTTTCGATCGCGAAAGAAGGGTTTGTGAAGCAGATTTGGTATGAAAGATCTGTAGGTTGGGTTGAGCCGCGAAACCCAACACACTCATAGATAGATCGTGTGGATGCCCTAGTTTCATTCTTCAACCCAACCTACAGATCTACAGATCTTTGCAAAAGGGGCTTTTACAGATCTGTAGGTTGTCGAATATCAGTCCATCAAAGTCTATCAGTAAATCATTTTAATCATAGTTCAGACCGCCTGAAATTATCTCAATAGGCAGATAGCAGCCGATTTGCAAATCGATAAACTATTGGAATGTATCGATTATCGATCGGGAGAAAATAGCAGATGTCAGAATTTAAAAAAGGCGACAAAGTACAATGGGAGAGCGCACAAGGCTCGATTGAAGGAACTGTCAAACAGAAATTGACAGAGCCAATGGAGATAAAAAGTCATCGTGTCAATGCCTCGAAAGAAGACCCTCAATATCTGGTCGAAAGCGACAAAACCGGGAAGGAAGCAGCACACAAACCCGCATCACTGCGATCGACAGAAGGCTAAATCGTGAGTGGGGAATTCAACATATTTTCAGCAAATTGTCAATAGTGCGGTACCACAGATCTCCGATTCAGATCCTCGACTTCTCACAGAAGTCGGGGGCATACTGTACCCGATCGAGTTGCCAACCGCTGTAACTGAGCGAATTCGATCGAGCTTTTTGCAAACTTGATAACTCTTACCTTTGACAGAGTTAACTCAAAAATATTTTGAGTAACTTGAGAAATATCAGTAATGTTAAGTTTGCTTAACAAATGACAATAGGCGCTCATCCCGAGCGATTAAGCAACAGCTTGAGAGATAACCGATTGAAATTAGGAGGACTTTTGAATGGCTGGACAAATATGTTGGCTGCCCAAGTTTGGATCTAATGGCAAACTAGCTCTACATCTGCGATTAGAACCATATCATCCCTGGAAACCCCATACAGCATTCCCCCATTTGTGCGCTAGCGATTATCCGATGCCCAACGGCACCAAAGGCTGGGCGACTTGTCAAAAACTGCTTGCCGCAGGCTGGACGATCGTGCCGACAGAACTCGCCAGAGAGTCAGTGGAAGCTCCCGTCCGCAGTCTGATCGGCTTAGCTAGCGGTGCCAATTTCAATTGATTAGCGTGAGTTTGGGATAAGGATATTGGCTCCGCTCTGACACCGCCTCCGATTGAAATCGGGGCTAGTACTACAAAGTCCGCCTACGCGGACTGGTTAATCAGTCCGCGTAGGCGGACTTTGCATCATGAGCAGAGACTTCCAGTCTCTAGGCTCTTGTTATCCTAAACTATCGATCCGATCGCACTAGAACTTGGAGTAGACAAATGACGACTCAAGATCGCTACCCCGCCACAGATGCACAGAAAATCCGCTATGCAGTAGTCGGTTTGGGTTGGTTTGCCCAAGCAGCAGCTTTGCCTGCCTTTGCCAATACTGAAAATTCTCAAGTGGTGGCATTGGTATCTGACAATCCGACTAAGCGGAGCGAAGTCGCCAAAAAGTATGGAATCGCGGAGTCGCAGACTTATACCTACGCCCAATATGACGACCTCTTAAATAGTGGCACGATCGATGCAGTGTATATCGCCTTACCAAACCAATTGCACTGCGACTACACCGTCAGAGCAGCCCAAGCGGGGGTACATATCCTCTGCGAAAAGCCGATGGCGGTGACGGTGGCTGAGTGCGAACAGATGATTGCTGTGGCTCAGGAACACAATGTCAAATTAGCGATCGCGTATCGGCTCCACTTTGATGCGGCGAATTTACAAGCTGTCGAAATCGTCAAATCCGGACAGATCGGCGAACCGCGCTTTTTTCACGCGATCTTCGCTCAACAGACTGAAGGTGCCAACAGTCGGATGAAGGCGGAAACTGGTAGCGGTACGATCGAAGATATCGGGATTTATTGTATTAATGCCGCCCGTTATCTCTTCCAATCCGAACCGATTTCGGTATTTGCCACTAGTGCGAGTAAACCGGAAGAACGCTTTCGGGAAGTTGCTGAAATGACTAGTGCCATTATGCAGTTTCCAGGCGATCGCTTGGCAAGTTTTACCTGTAGTTTTGGTGCCGCCAAGCTCGCGACTTATCAAGTGATGGGTACGGGGGGTAACTTGCACGTCGAGCCAGCTTTTGCGTCGCAAGCCGACATCAAGCACGTCCTGGCGATCGACGACCAGCCCAAACAGGAGCGCATTTTTCCTGCTTGCGACCAATTGGCGGCGGTGTTTACCTACTTCTCAGACTGCGTATTGCACGACAAACAGCCAGCAATATCGGGACGAGAGGGATTAATCGATCTCAAAATCATCTGTGCTATCAAAGAATCGATCGCGACTGCTAAGTTTGTCTCGATCGACGGGATCGAATCGCCACAGCATCGACCCACAGCCGCCCAAATCATCGAACGTCCACCGCTCCAACAGCAACCGCAACTCGTCAATGCTGCCGATCCGGCTGGTAAATCTTAGTACCTAAATTATCTCTATTACCGATGACAATGCGATCGGGTCTATAGTTTTTGTGGCGTTGGTGAGTAGGTAGGCACAATTATTTATGAAATAGATTATGCCTGAAGCCTAGCTGGTGGGCAGCGACTGAAATCACGCGGAGGTTCCCGACCCATGGCTTTGGGTCAGCGGCTCGCGGCAGGGAGGTTTCCTCCCGGATTATGCGAGACAAGACAGCGACGCATCGAACGGGAGGTTTCCTCCCGTTTGTGTGCGTCAAGACAAGACAGCGGTGCTGAGCTGAAGCCCTAGTTTCCCGACGGTTCAGCGCATCAAGACAGTGCCCACCCTACGGGATATCTTATATTTTATTACGCCCATCTACTTAATTAGAGATGGAAAAGTGCGATCGGGATCTGCCGATGGCACTTTCTTATCTATTTCAAATCGACTTTGGCGTGTTCGGTTGAAGTATCGGGTTCGCCAGTGGTTGCCGCTTTAACAAAGCCAACGGCTTTGGCAACCCAACCTGCCGGGGCATCCCAGTACTCCGCATTGGTGGCGGTGATTTTGAGAAGGGCGATATCGGGTTCGTTAAGCTCTTGAGGGAACCAAGCTTTGAGTTCTGGTTTCCAGAGTTCCTGCATTTTGGCGCGGTCTTTGACTATTTCTGCCATCCCACATACAGAAACATAGCATTGCTTATCGGGTGCAGAAAAGCTAACGTTGACGTGGTGATTTTTGTTGACTTCGGTGACTTTGTGCGAACTACCGTAGGTGAAAAACCACATGTCGCCATTGGCTTCGACTTCACCATTGACCGCCATCGGACGGCTCCGCAGACAGCCATCTTCATCTAGAGTAGTCAACATGCAGAAGTTAATATCTTTAATCAGGTCGCGGATTTTGACGATCGATTCTTGCTTGGTATCTGTGGTGGTTGTCATTGGGTTTATTCCTTAAAGTACTATGCACAGTCAGCAGATTAAAAGAATGTCAGCAGGCTTAGACGCTAAAGTAGCTAGCTTGATGCCAGCGATCGGCAAGTAGTGAGGATAAGTTTTCGACGGTAAGATTGGTTAAGTCCGACAGGGTGAGATTGGCATCACAAAAGTCCCGATCGCCGAATGCGGCTCCAGGAGTGGCAATAGTCACCAGACCAGCAGTTTGAGCGGCTAAGAGGCTCACGGGCGTATCCTCGATCGCGATCGCTTCATCGGCGGTGATGCCGAGCT
The DNA here is from genome assembly GCF_031382685.1 of Chamaesiphon sp. OTE_8_metabat_110. Taxonomy (NCBI): domain Bacteria; kingdom Bacillati; phylum Cyanobacteriota; class Cyanophyceae; order Gomontiellales; family Chamaesiphonaceae; genus Chamaesiphon; species Chamaesiphon sp. OTE_8_metabat_110. Next base: position 8,559 of record NZ_JANMZA010000541.1, read on the forward strand.
GTTGGAGGCAATAAATATAAGCGTCTGGAGCTGGTTTGGGCTGACCGATGTCATCGAGGGTAACGATCGTGGCAAAGCGATCGAATGGTAACAGTTGCGCTAATGCCTCCCTAATCCCCTCGACATTCTCTTTACTCGTAGACGTGCAAAATGCCACTTGTAGATTTGCTTTGTGGCAGGTATCGAGCAGTTCGACTACACCGGGACGCGGGCTAAGGGGGGTATTTGCCAGTAAGTCTACAAAATGTTTGGTTTTGGAGTGGTGCAGTTTTGCGATCGCTTCATCGGTAACGCCAGTCCGCACGGGTTCGGCATCGCGGTAGGCACGGATGCGATTTTGACCGCCATTGGTGTTGAGGAGTTGGTGGTAGGTGGGGATATCCCAATGCCAGTCAAGTCCAGCTTCGGTGAAGGCAGCGTTGAAGGCTTGACGTTGGATATCGGATGTTTCGACGATCGTACCAATTGCACCGAATATTACTGCTTTGAGTTGAGTCATGGGGGAAAGGGTAAAGGGTAAAGGGTAAAGGGTGGAGGGGGAAGGGGGGAA
>NZ_JANMZA010000591.1:0-3644 GCF_031382685.1 Chamaesiphon sp. OTE_8_metabat_110
TATCGGGGTAGTAGGACTTGCGATCGCTCAATCCGACGGCATCGAGCATTTCGGTGGCGCGATCTTTAATTTCTTTGCCGCTCATATTGGCGTGCAATTGTCCCGCCATTTGGACATTTTGTTGGGCGGTGAGCGATTTGAGCAGGTTGTGAGCTTGGAAGATATAGCCGATATTCCGCCGCACTTCGATGACTTTGCGTTTACTCGCACCCACCATTTCTACACCCAATACTTTCATACTCCCCTCTTGCGGCGATCGCAAGCCCCCCGATAATGTGAGTAGGGTAGTTTTCCCAGAACCAGATGGCCCTGTCATCAAGACGATTTCACCTTTACCAATTTGGAGGTTGATATCAAACAACACTTGTTTTTTGAGATTACCTTTTCCAAAGTAGTAATTGAGCTGATGAACATCAACGACAATATTACTGTCGGGATTACCACTATCGATATTTACTAAATCTTGGTTTTTAGGTTTGAAGGTTAGCATGTGATTAGGGGATAGGGAATAGGGAATAGGGGATAGTATTAGTTGTAAGGTGAGCAGGTTATAGGGTGGGCACTGCCCACCATTTAGGTTGTAGGCAGTATTAATCTAAAAAATAATTATCCCAATCTATTTAACTGAACAGTCCAAATTCTTTAAGTGCTGGTAAGAAGTTGTTATTTTCATGTTGCGATCGAGTCAACTTAATTAATGCAAATCTTTGAATAATTGCCAGATTTGCCCATTGAAGTCGATCGATATTCACACCCTCCTCAGCGGCTTTAGTTGTCACGCTCTCTGGAATTTCGCGATCGTTCGACCACGGTGGATGTGGATCGATCGACAGTAAACTGGCTGCATGTCCGGTATGTTGAAATATTAATTTACTGACATACTCTTTATAAGCGATAACTTCGGATTCTCGATCGCATTGCAGCTCAACTAGTTGCTGGCACTCAGCTTGCGTAAATCGATTCCATTCCGCCAACTTCAATTTCACACCACAAGTATCCAACTTCAACCGCACGATCATCGGAATACAACGCAAAGAATCAACAAAATCAGCTTCAAATTTAAAGTATGTCATGGAATTAGTGGATAGTGAATAGTGGATAGTGAATAGCGAATATCCACTATTTAGAAATAAAATAAGATCCTAACTATCCTATTTGCATATCGAGTATCATTTCAATAATCTCTCTAGGTAACTAATTAATATTAAAAAATTCATCTTTGGAGTATAACTAATCGATCGCTCCAATTATCTTTTTTACCACTATTCACTATTCACTATCCACTATTCACTATCCCCTAATTCCTCACTCCTGCCATAATTAGATCGATCGATTCTTGAGTATGCCGTTGAAGTAACTCTTTACCTAACAAGCGTTTACCCGGCCACATATATTTGAGATTTTCTTGCGCGGTAAAATAAAAGGTACAAGTACCAATGATATTAACGGCGGTATGTCGGGGTTCGAGTTGGCGAAATGCACCTGTTGTCATTCCCCGTTCCAAAATCTCGACGAGCGTGCCGTAGAGCAAATCTCCCAATTGCTTGGGGTAATACTTACCTTGATTTTGAATTGCTTCAAGCGACAGAATACTCCCAATTCGGGGATTTTCTGACATGCAGCAGAGGATTTGTTCGAGCAATGTCACTAGTGCGGCATCTGGCGGTAAGCAGTCTAGTTGAAGTTGCTGCATCATTGCCAACGCCTCTGTAAAACAACGTCCCAAGACGGCTCGATACAATTCTTCCTTACTGGAAAAATAATAGTAAATCGTCGCCTTGGTAACACCAGTCTGGGCGGCGATCGTTTCCAGTCGCGCGGCAATTAAACCCGTAACTGCAAACTCGGCTTCGGCGGCATCTAAGAGTTGATTCTTGGTGGCTTCGGAATTGCGGGTGAGTGTGGCTGTCTTGGCGGTCTTTTGTTTGTTAATTACGGGCATTATATCAGGTGATGCAACAGATTATTTGACTAAATGGTAAGTATAAAGCATTATCTATAATCCTATTATGGCATAGGTTCTAGCAATTGTAACTTATTTGACATATATTTTATTTTTAGGTTAAACTAACTAACGAGTAAGTAAATTACTAGGGGACATAACGTAAGGCAACTCACAAGCTATGGGACAAGATAACTTTGTAGTCGATAAATTTAAGAGCCTGAATCCTGTCACCCGCTGGGTTGCTATCGGTGCCTCAGCCGCCGCGCTCTTGCTGTTGCCAGCCGGACTGCACTACGCTGGCACGTTTACCCAGCAACCAGCCGCCACTCAATCTGCCAAACCTGCTCCCACAGTAGAAGCCACCGCCGTCACCTCATTAGGACGGTTGGAACCTTTGGGCGAAGTCATCAAAGTCTCCGCGCCTAGCTCTCAAATGGGGCAGGGCACGATAACACAATTGCTAGTCAAAGAAGGAGATCGAGTTACCCAAGGACAAATCATCGCCGTCCTCAACAATCGCCAACGCCTAGAAGCAGCTATAGCCAAAGCTACAGAAGACGTCAAAGTCTCGCAAAGCAATCTCGCTAAAGTCAAAGCTGGAGCTAAACAAGGCGAAATCGGTGCCCAAAAAGCCGAAATCGATCGACTAAAAAGCCAGCTCCAAGGCTACCGCGATACCTACGTGGCTACCAAAGCGCGCCTCGAAGCCCAACTCAAATGGGAACCCGCTGCCCAAGCTGGCAAAATTGCCTCCCTCAAAGCTCAACTAGCAGGCGAAACACCCACCCAAGCAGCCACCCTCCAGCGACTGCGATCGCAATTGAGCAATACCGAAGTAGACTATAAACGCTTTCAACAACTGTATGCCGAGCGGGCGATCGAAACCACTAGACTCGATGCCAAACGGCTCGAAGTCGATACCATCCGCCAACAAATCGCCGAGGCTCAGTCCAAATACAACCAGACTGTGGCTACCCTCAACCAACAGATTATCGAAAATCAAGCCACCCAGCAGAAGATCGTCAGTACCGCCCAACAACAACTTGCCGAAGCCAAAGCCAACTACGATACCAGCGTAGCTACCACCAACCAACAAATCGCCGCCGCCCAAGCCACCCTAGCCAAAATCGCCGAAGTCCGCCCCGTCGATGTCGCAGGTGCCCAAGCAGAACTTGCTCGCGCTCAAGCTACAGTCCGCCAAGCCCAAGCCGAACTAAATGAAGCATACGTCCGCGCCCCCATCGCTGGCGAAATCCTCAAAGTCCACACTCGCGCTGGTGAAGCTCCTAGTACCAACGGCGTCGTTGAAATGGGACAAACCAGCCAAATGGTTGCCGTCGCCGAAGTTTATGAAAGCGACGTTCGTAAACTCAAAGTCGGACAATCCGCCACCATCAAGAGTGAATCCGGCGCATTTACTCAAAATCTCCGAGGCACAGTCACAGAAGTCGGACTCCAAATCGGCAAGCAAGATGTCCTCAATACCGATCCTGCCGCCGATTCCGACTCCCGCGTCGTCGAAGTCAAAATCGCAATCGATCCCACTGACAGCACCGCTGTAAAGGGGCTGACGAATTCTAAGGTATCAGTTCAAATTAATACTCAATAGGGGGATAGGGGAAAGGGGAAAGGGTAATGGGTAAAAGGTAAGAGGTAAAAGGTAAAAGGTAAGAGGTAATGGAACAATTCTTCATCTCCC
>NZ_JANMZA010000593.1:0-2104 GCF_031382685.1 Chamaesiphon sp. OTE_8_metabat_110
GCGGCGGGTGCGATAATTTCGATCGCGCCTGTATTTGTGTTATTTATGTTCGTCCAGCGGTATATCGTCCCGACGGCTACTAGTAGTGGGGTTAAGGGATAGGGAATAGTGGATAGTGAATAGTGGTTACGTTAAAACCCCGACTTCTGCCGAGAAGTCGGGGTTTTTAAAAATCTTTTAACCCTGATAAGGTCGATCGATCCGATCGAGTGATACATTATATTCAAACGGCATCCGACCGGGATCTTTACGGGGTTCGGCAGCATAACCGACTGGTAATACTAACGCGATTGCCAGATCTGGATCGTTTTCGGCACCGATAACAGCTTTGACTTTTGCTTCGCTCCAGCCGTTCATCATGCAAGTAGACAAACCCAGACTTTCTGCCGCCAGCGTCGCATGAGTGGCGGCAATCATCGCATCCTTAATCGCATACTCCCTAGCCTTGTCACCAATTGCCGCAGCAAATTCAGGCACCGCCTTCTGGAAATAAGCAGCAGTACCTTCACTCCAAGCGCCAGTCTGAATGCCTTGTTGAATAATCGGCGTAATATCTTTCTCACCAGCCTTAATATCGGCAGCAAACACCAAGTTAATCGGTGCTTGGACGATTTGGGGTTGATTGAAACATGCTGCGCCTAGAGCCGCTTTTTGGTCGGGATCGGCGACGATAATAATCCGCCAATCCTGGATGTTGTAGCTACTCGGAGCTGCCACAGTGAGTTCGATCAGTTGGCGCAAGAGTTCGGGCGCGATCGGGTCGGGTTTGAAACTTTTGATCGATCGGCGTTGTAAAATTGCGGTTGGGACATCTAATGGCATAAGGTCTGAAGTTGGAGGTACAGGTTACATCTTAGCGGGTAGTCAATCCCCGATCGCGCCTTGATGAGATTAGAAGTGGGAGTTATGCTCGATCCTATAATAATCGATCGATCCTTCGTCCCGCAGCCAACGCGATCGCAGTAAATGGTAGGCGAAGAGATAGAAATAGTAATTTTCCCGAATGGGAAGTGGAGATTTGAACTATGAAACCTGACTTTAATGTGATGACGAAAGCGGAATTACGTGCTTATGTCCTAAAGCATAGAGAAGATACAGCAGCTTTTGAAGCTCTAGCCGATCGTATTTATGCCAATCCCAATCCTCAATGGTATCAACCAGAAGACACCGAAAAGATCGTCGATCTAATTCAAGCTTTTAAACAGAGTAAGCTCAATGATTAAAGCGGTGGGCACTGCCCACCCTACTTTTTTGCTAAGCCTTATTTAGTTTTTGGTGTAGAGATACTTGGCTGACGCTGAGCGATCTCAATTAACAATCGCAATGCTTCATTCACTGCATCAGCAGTCGGGAACATCTCAGCTACATCTGGCTCCAATCGAACTACTTCACCGAAACTTTTTCGTCCAGATCCTAGTTTTCTAACTCTTAAACTCTTCAAGTCATATTCTGGCAACAGGTCATCTTCTAATTCTAAATCATCCTTCTTCATAAACTTTCCTCTCAGTACGGGTTACTTCTCTGGCACTAATTAGGCGAATTAAGTTTCCTCTTTCTGTATAGGAGGCTATTAACAAACGTCTTTGACTCGACTCCCCCACAATCAGATAACGATCTTCCTCATCAGAACGTGCTGGATCGTAAAAATCAACGTAGAGTGGATCGTCAAAGACTGTTTTTGCTTCCTCAAATGAGACTCCATGTTTCGATAGGTTGCTTACCGCTTTATTTTCATCCCAATCAAATCTCATACCCTAATGATGAACTAATAAATCTCTACGCGCAAATGCCCTCCTCTGCGCAGGCAGACGCTGTACCTACGGTAGGCTTCGCCAACGCGAACGGAGGGAAACATGCGACTATTCTTAGCTATAGGCATCCATCGGCAGGCAAGAACAGACTAAATTCCTGTCGCCATAAGCTTGATCGATCCGCCCTACTGCTGGCCAGAACTTATAATCCTGCAACCCAGGCACAGGGAACACCGCTTGCTCCCGACTGTAGGGACGATCCCAATTCGCATCAACTAGATCGACGATCGTGTGTGGCGCATTTTTCAGCGCGTTATTTTGTTTATCCACATTGCCGATTTCGATTTCGCGGA
>NZ_JANMZA010000601.1:0-10610 GCF_031382685.1 Chamaesiphon sp. OTE_8_metabat_110
TGCGGCGGGTTTTGCATATCTAGATCTGGCGATCGATCGAACGTTGGCGGGAGAGTTTGAGGCGATCGTCACGGCTCCGATCGCCAAATCGGCATGGTTGGCAGCGGGACACCATTTTCCCGGTCAAACGGAATTACTCGCGCTCAAGGCGCAGGTAGACCGCTTTGGGATGATGTTTGTCGGTGTCTCTCCCCATACTGGTTGGACGTTGAGAGCGTTGTTGGCGACGACACATATCCCGGTGAGTGAGGTGTCGCAAGCGTTGACACCAGAGCTGCTGAGTTTGAAGTTGGGGTTGTTGGTGGAGTGTTTGCGAGTAGATTTTGGACTAAAATCGGGGACGATCGCGATCGCGGGGCTAAATCCGCATAGTGGTGAGGGTGGACAGTTGGGGCGAGAGGAGGTGGAGTGGATGGATCGGTGGTTGGAGGGTGAGCGGGAGGTTTATCCAGAGTATCGGTTGTTGGGATTATTACCGCCGGATACGATGTGGGTGAAGCCGGGACAGGCTTGGTTTGGGACGCACCCTCAGCCGCAAGCTGCGGATGGTTATTTGGCTCTATATCACGATCAGGGGTTAATCCCGGTGAAGTTGATGGCGTTCGATCGAGCGATTAATACGACGATCGGTTTACCATTTGTCAGGACTTCGCCGGATCATGGGACGGCGTTTGATATTGCGGGGTTGGGGGTGGCGGATGCGCGGAGTATGGGGGCGGCGATCGATCTGGCGGTGGAGTTGGTGGAAAGGCGATCTTTGAATGGTGCTGGCTCTGGATAATTGCTTGCTTAATTTCACTGCTTGTCACAAGCGATGCGCTATCTGTGGGGTTTCCCGAGGGTTTGGCGAAAAGTGTGTTAGCTACAAATCGATCGGTGCCGCAGCGCGAATCTGAATATCAGCTACAAATCGATCAGCGCCGCAGAGCGAATCTGAATATTCAGGTGGGAATGAATGTATTGGCGTAAGATCCGCTCGATGCGTCGCCACGCACCCGCCAGATCCAGATCCGAAATCGTATCGAGGGAGAATTTATCGATCGCGACATCTAACCTGTCGAGATTAGGATCGGATAAGTGCTGCAATAAGAGCAAATCCAATGCTGTGAGCCGATGAGTAACAGTCACACTCGGATCTTCAGCAGCAGCAGCGATCGCCACAGTACTACCAGATTCGATACTAAACCCAATTTGCCAGCCGAGCGTCGTAAAATTTGGCTCGATCGGCGCTCTGGTAATGCAACAATCATATACCTGCGGTGCGATCCCATCGAGTGCCAGCAGGTGAAAAATTCCCTGACACAAAAGAGCGATCGATCCGGTATTATCGCCCTGTTCTAAGTCATTGAGTCGGCCCAAATGGAGGATCGATAATTGATATAATTCTGATTGCGGTCGATCGCTTAATGCTTGCGCCAGCACGATTTCAGCGAGGTATTGACTGGCGGCAAGTTTCCCCAAATCGCCAATCAGTCGTCCATAAGACATCGTCGTCTGAGCTTGCGTCACTCGATCGAGCGAGCGACCTTTGGCGATTAATAAATCATTGACCATAAATAACGCACTCCGTCCGCCCATCCCCGATTTGGACTTGCGTGCGCCCGGAACGACCGCTCTAATCAAACCATGTTCGGGGGTCAAAATAGTTACCAATCGATCGTTCTCACCGATGGGCATAGCTTTGAGATTGATTCCTGTCGCTTTATATGTACCGCTCATGAACTGGGTGCTGCTGACAAACCTTATTTACTATAGACTTTTAAAGTACAGAACTTAGCGGTAAATGAGTCAATTGCTGCCCACACCAACGATAAACCAGTGACCCAGAAACAAAATTTCCTCCGAAATATTTGGTACTATGCGCTACCCGGAATCCAGCTCAAACCAGGTCGGATGTTTGCCAAACAATTGCTCGGCGAACCCATCGTCTTCGGACGTACTCATGCTGGGGAAGTATTTGCGCTGCGAGATATCTGTCCCCACCGGGCGATCCCGTTGAGTTGTGGGCGATTTGACGGAGCGCAGATCGAGTGTGCTTACCACGGCTGGCGATTCGACCAGCAGGGACAATGTACGGTGATTCCGGCTCTGAGTGATGACCAGGACTTAGATTTAAGTAATTTCCAGGTGCGGAGATATCCCGTGCAGGAAGTGCAGGGGAATATCTGGATTTATATGTCCGACTCAGAACGTGGGGAGACGGAGCCAACCCATCCCGTCCCAGTGGTCGCAGGCTTTGAAGATCGGGCGTATCAATCGACATTTACGATGAACTTTCCCTGTTTTATCGACCATGCCGTAGTGGGGCTAATGGACCCCGCTCACGTTCCGTTCGTACATCGATCGTGGTGGTGGCGATCGGATGCTATCCTTTCAGAGGAAGTTAAAGCTTTCGATCCTTCGCCTTATGGATTTACGATGCGCCGTCATCGCTTGGAACGGCAAACATTTTTCTATCGGTTGCTCGGTGGCGATGCGGAAGTCGAGATTTCCTTCCAATTACCTGGGGTGAGAGTCGAGCAAATTATTACCAATACCAATCGGGTGGCAAATCTCACGGTCATTACCCCAATATCCGAAACCGAGACTGAAGTCACAACGATGTTCTATACTTCGATCGGATGGTTCAAACCGCTGTTGCCACTGATCCAACCATTTATCAATACTTTCCTCGGTCAAGATCGGGATATGGTCGTCAAGCAACAGATCGGACTCCGGCACGATCCTCCCTTGATGCTGATCAAAGATGCCGATACTCAAGCTCAATGGTACTACCGACTGCGATCGGAATTTATCAAAGCTAATGCAGAACAGCGCGAATTCACCAATCCCGTCAAGTCCCAGATCCTGCGCTGGCGGAGTTAGATATCTCGAATAGAATCTTGACGAGCGAACGTGCCTTGAGAGCCAATGTAGACGGCGGGAAGTGTCTTGTCTCCCTAGACCGTCGGGAAACCCGACGAGCGGGAGCCGCTGCCTACCGTCTAATTAATAAATTCACATTCATCTCCAGCCGCTCTCCTGAATCGATAGTCGATCTGTCGATTTAAGTCTGGTCGCGACGATCTGAGCCAGAACCTTCGCTGGAGATCGAACTCGAACCCATGAGCATGTCTTCTAGTTCCATCCGTTGTTCCATTTGGCGGAGGAAGTAGCCAGTCATCATCGCCGAACCTAGCAGGTTTGCCAAGTTGTCGCGATCTGTGGTGACTTGGACGCTGAAGCCTTCACTCGGCAACATCCCCAGTAAACCTTGAATATTGTGAGTGATAATATCTTTTACCTGGGGCGTTGTGGCCTTAGCAATTTGCGCTAAGACTTCTGGGGATTGATGTTGAAGATATTTCAGTAATTGATTTACTTGAGCATCTTCAGATTTGCGTTCCAGAAAATCAGGATTAAATGCCATTATGACTATTATTGATGGAGCGAGGTGATGGTCGATCGATCTTCAGCGGTTCTGCGTTTGCAGAGGCTAAATCGACTGCTCGATACAACTATCATACTGTGTTATCGAGTGGTTAGCAGCGATCGAATCCCTGCTGTTAGTATGCCCTGAGAACGGTTATCCGCATTCACTAGCTCAAAATTTTCAGATCGAGCAGAGATGGGTAAGCGGCTAATTAGATGTGACTCAGACAGGTTGAGTAGTGAAATCCACCCCGTCAGGATTAGCTGTTGTGAGGGGATTTGGTAACTCGCTCTCGTCAGTTGCTGCGATTGGTGAGAGTGGTTCCAGCTCGCTCTCATCGGTTGATGAGATCTGAGCGGCGGCTACTTGCAAAGCTGCTAAGTCGTTAATTTCATAGGTACGGTGAAACTTATCAGTGACTTGAATTAGTGAGGAACGACTGCCCGATTGACGACGTTTGCGAACAAAGCCTACTTCTACTAATTCTTGGACATGTTGATAGGCACCACTACCGCGTAATTCTACCAGATCTGTTTGGGAAATAGAGCCTTTAATCGCGATCGCGGCTAGAGTTCGCAGCGCACCCGTCCCGATTTCTGCGGGAATCATCTTATCGATCAAAGCTTGGAACGAGCCGCGCAACTGAAGCGTATAACCCTGCGGGGTTTCGACGACTTCGAGCGCACTATCGCGATGGGCATAATCATCCATCAACTCCATCATCGCCGTTTCCGCCGCATCGCGATCGCACCCCGCACATTCAGCAATAAATGCTAAATCTAGGGCTTGTCCCTTGAGGTACAAGATGGCTTCGATTTGACTGGCGAGACGAAACATTCTTTAGGGGATAGGGAATAGGGGAAGGGGGAGAGAGAATAGGCTTTAGGCTTTAGGTTTTAGGTTTTAGTAGTAAGCATTTTGTAGGGTGGGCACTGCCCACCATCTACGATCGATGCAATGTTTAAGGAATATTTTAGGCTGGAATCGATCGCTATCGATGTTTTAAACAATTGATTATGACGTCATCAAACTCGATCGAGTCCAGTCATCCGAACAAACTCAATCTTACTCTATTAGCACCAACTCATCGTTAGTATCTAATCCCATTTCTTCTAGAGATTGCCAACCGGGTTTCCATTGGCTGGTATCTTTCATCGCTTGGGCATTGATCCAAAATCTGATACTAGGATCGCAGGATGAGACCATTTCGGCAAATATCCACTTACCATCGTGTTTGCGATTGACGACTTGAAAATGTCGCCAGCCCCACATTTTCTGGGTAGCCGTCCATTTTGAGCCGAGTAAATGTGGATATTTCTGTTTTTTTGCCATGACTCCCAACTAAATTTACGCGGACTCGGCTGAGTGAGGGGTAATTTCGCGCAGATGAATGATATCTTGACGCGAATCGACTAAAGCAACTTGTACCTGGATCTGTTCGCCCGCCGCTATCCAGCGATTGAACTTCATCGCTAACTCAATCCCCAATTCTTCGATCATAATCAGCGCCAGACTCTCATCTTCCCGCAACCACCGCAAGAAGATCGCGTCCCATTCGCGATCGCCCGATCGATTGAGGTATTCTAAAGTCCAGTAGCGATTGGTTTGACGTTCGACCATAATCGCTTCATAGATATTGGTACCCAATGCCAGCATGATTTCCTGCAACCGTTCGACCGTAAATGGTAACTCATCGCCGCGCAGGTGCGCTTTGATTTGATAGTGCGCCAGTAAGTCTGTATAGCGGCGGATGGGGGATGTGACTTGTGAATAGGTGTTTAAACCCAAGCTAGCGTGTCGAGATGGGGTGGTTGCCATTTCACTCCGAGGCATACAGCGCCGGATGGCACAGGAGCGTGCAGGGCCGACTGGAATGAGGATCAGTTCTTCTTCGGGTGGGAGTTCGGGCTGGGGTTGTCCGCGATAGGGTAAGGGAATCGAGTTATCTTGCCCGTATTTAGCCGCGACTTCACCGGCTAAGATCATCATTTCGGCTACCAAGCGGCGGGCGCGATTGTCTTCGATCAAATCGATCGAGACTTCATCGCCGTTAACCTTAATGGTAGACTCGGGCATATTGATATTAATCGACCCTTGGGAGGTGCGCCACTGGTTGCGAAGTTTGGCAGCTTTGGCAAGGGATTCGACTTCCATCTCGCCGGGAATTCGCAACTGCAACATCTCCTCGACATCTTCATAAGTCAGTCGATAGGTCGGCTCGATCGTACTCGGAGTTATCTCATATTCGCTCGCTGCGCCATTGTCATCGAGGATCACCCCAAAACTTAAGGCACAGCATTTTTTCCCCTGTCTGAGGCTCATTGGGCCAGTAGCCAGGTCGGGCGGAAACATCGGAATCATCCCCGTGGGGAGATAAATAGTGACCGATCTTTTCCGCGCTTCGAGATCGAATTCATCCCCAGGATATAATAATCGCGTCGGATCGGCGATGTGTACCCACAGCTTTTGACGACCATCTGGCAACATTTCCACACTCAAGCCATCATCGATTTCCTGAGTACTTTCATCATCGATCGTATAGACTTTCAGATGGGTAAGATCGCGGCGGTGGGCTGCGTCGAGATCGACAGGTGGATTAGTTAATAATTCATGCGCCACTGTTTGCATCTTGTGTGAGAAGTGAACTGGAGTCTGAGCGCGACGCAGATGGATATTTTCATGGATGCTCCACCAACCCAGTTCGACTAGGAGCGCGAATACCGATGACTGAGATTGGGTGCGGTTGAGAGCTGTGAGGTATTCACCCAGTTTTTGCGGTGGTAGATCTGGGTTGAGAACGTACTTCTCTAGGACTTCGAGCCGCTGCTTGTCAGTCTCTTCCCACTCTACAGGCGTCCCGGCTAATTGCTGTCGCACCCGATCGATAAATCCCTGCTGTTCCCGCTCTTTTTGCCCTTTGATGGTGGCTTGATGCTGGAGTTCGGTAACTTGAGTGCGACTGCGCGGTTCGTACTTGTCTTCTTTCTTGTTCTTAAAATAAATCTTGTCTTCTGAGAGCAAGACGTGAGCCGCATAACAAAGTGCTGGTGTCCGATCGGAATATAGTAAATCTGCCAAAGTGGGCGGATCGACTATTTCCCCATCTGCTACCAACATTTCCCAAGCTACTTCTAAACTCTCAGGATCGATATTTGGGGCAACTTCAGCTAAAAAACCATCGATTTGGGCGGGCTTGCTGTAGCTAATCCCAGCTACTTCATAAGTAACATCGCGGGGATGTAACGTATGTGGTTGTGTCCGAGCATCGATCGCGATCCAGTGTTTTTTTCCTTCTGGACGGTCGGCTATTGCTAGACGGCGGTCTCCATTGTGCCAAAATTCAACTAGAGTTCCCTTCTCCACCCCTATTTCTTCCTTTGTAACGGTGCGTCGTTACGTGTTATGTGGTTGTCATCGATTTCGGCTGGACTCTGGCGAATCCTCAAGGCTGCCCGATCGATAAAAATATGCTTTTTTTCTAGTTTACGGTGAATTGACGATCGTGGCTAGGAGACTAGGAATGTGAAGATATGAAGTTTGCTGGAAACTTGAAGCCACTAGCAACCCTCATTCCTCATTCCTGACTGGTTAGCCTTCGACGTTGATAAATGGCATCAACGCGATTTGGCGCGAGCGCTTAATCGAGAGGGTCATATCTCTTTGTTGCTTGGCGGTTAAACCAGTAATTCTCCGAGGTAGGATCTTGCCACGTTCGGTGACAAACTTCCGTAGTAAGTCTACGTCTTTGTAATCGATCGGATCTCCAGGTTTGATCGGCGATAACCGTTTGCGAAAATAAGCCATGTGTTTTTAGTGGTTAGTGAATAGTGGATAGTGAATCGTTATGGCTCGATGGGGATGGATCGGTTCGGCAATATCAAGAGCAGTAGCAAAAGGTGAAAATTTGTTTACCCATTACCTATTACCCATTACCCATTACCCTCTCCCCTTCGATCGAGATAACTAGCCACCGTTATTTGATCTCTTTATGTGTCGTGTGCTTGTTGCAGTAGCGACAGAACTTGCTCAATTCCAACCGGGCGGTAGTGTTCCGGCGGTTTTTCATTGTAGTGTAACGGGAGACACCGGGCGAACGTTTCGCAAGATTGCTACGACACTCGGTGCATTCCAATGTGATGATAATACGAACGCCCTTTTTGGCTGCCATACTCTTTACAGACCCAACATGGGAATAAAATAGACACAGCCTATGATTATCTCATGAGTCCGACTCGATCGGCAACTGGGTAGCGATTTACTAGTCGCTAAAATAGGGAAAGTAGTAGCAAGCGATCGAGATGCACACGTAAGCCTGTAAATATTGCTATAACTAGTAACTGACAGTATTTGTAGAATCGGCGATCGGGTGCTATTGGCGATACTTTCTCACTTTACCTCAAATGAATATCTCCACGATCGACATTCAGACGACACTATATCAACTCGAACACTTTGCCGATCGACTCGTGACCGAGCAACTAACGCAGATTACCTGGGTATCTGTGGCGACGATTTTCTCAGCAGGCTTACTGACGAGTCTGACCCCTTGTACTCTATCGATGCTACCGATTACGATCGGCTACATCGGTGGCTATGAATACAAAAGTCGTTGGCAAGCCGCGCTGCAATCGACATTTTTCTGTGGGGGAATAGCGACTACCCTAGCGGGATTGGGAATTTTTGCGGCGGTAGTCGGGAAGGTCTACGGTCAAATTGGCTTGGGATTGCCGATCTTTGTCAGCGTGGTGGCAATTTTGATGGGATTAAATCTGCTGGAAGCTCTACCCTTTCAACTCCCCGACTTTGGCGGGATGGACTGGATTCCCAAAGATTTACCAAATGGTGCGCGCTCTTATTTACTAGGTGTCACCTTTGGATTGGTTGCTTCGCCTTGCAGCACGCCAGTTTTGGCAAGCTTACTTGCTTGGGTCGCTAGTACGGGTAATATCTGGTTGGGTGCGGTACTCCTCCTAGCATACACGGCTGGTTATGTGGCACCATTGATCTTAGCGGGGACGTTTACGGCGGTCATCAAAAAGTTATTAGAAGTACGTAAATGGTCTGGTTGGATTACCCCGACTAGTGGTGTGTTGTTGATTGGGTTTGGGGTGTTTTCACTATTGACTAGAATTCCAAGTTTTTAATGGTCGATCGGCATTTTTAAGAATATGGATATACACATTTGTACGGTGGGCACTGCCCATCATCTAAATTTTATACCCAATCGATTCGATAGATAGGCATAAAAGTATCCGCATTTTATATTATTAAAATTTCCCAGGCTGTTAAATTGTAAGTCATAAGTAGGGTGGGCACTGCCCACCATCTAAATTTAAGGTGCGATCGACTCGACAGATATGCAGATAAATATCCTTATTTTAGATTATTGAAATTTTGCAAATTAGTAGATAGTGGGCATTCTCCAAACAAAACAATTGTTATCAGTAATAGCTAAGATCCAGTTGGTGGGCACTGCCCACCCTACGAACTACAAATACTGCTTTATTCACTAAAGCCTAACAGCTAAAACCTCACCCCTAATTTACAGATGGCGATCGAATCTAACGTAACTTCAGACAACTTCTGGCAAATACCCCAACAGTGGTGGCGTAAAAAAATCGTTCCAGTAATTGCCAATCTCAAATTCGCGATCGCGCTAGTACTGATTATCGCAGTCTTAAGTATTACCGGGACAGTCATCGAACAGGGCGAAACGCCAGCATTTTATCAAGCTAACTATCCCGAACATCCAGCTTTGTTTGGCTTTCTGAGTTGGAAAGTAATTCAAGTTATCGGTTTAGACCACGTATATCGAACTTGGTGGTATTTAGGATTATTAGTACTGTTCGGCATTAGCCTGATGACTTGTACCTTTACCACCCAACTACCGATGCTCAAATCGGCACGGAAGTGGAAATTTTATGATAATCCTAAATTCTTCCAGAGATTGGCGCTGAGCGCAGAAATCGACGATCGCAATTTAGATGAACTTTCAGCACAGTTACAAACTCAAAAATACAAGATCTTTACCGAAGGTGATAAACTTTATGCTCGTAAAGGATTAATCGGTAAGATCGGGCCGATTGTCGTCCATATCGGGATGATTTTGACACTTCTCGGCGGTGTCTGGGGAGCGATGACAGGATTTATCGCGCAGGAGATGGTACCCAGTGGTGAAACATTCCAAGTCAAAAATATCCTCGATGCGGGGCCATTAGCACGCAATCAAATCCCCAAAGATTGGTCGGTTAAAGTCAATCGCTTCTGGATTGAATATACCCCTGCTGGCACGATCGATCAGTTTTATTCCGACCTATCAGTGATCGATAATACCAGCAAAAAAGAACTCGATCGCCAAACAATTCACGTCAACAAACCCTTGAAATATGAGGGCGTTTATTATTACCAAACCGACTGGTCGATTTCCGGCGTGAAAGTCAGAATTAATAATAGCCCGATCTTTAGACTCCCGATGGCACAATTAGGGGAAGGCGTCCAAAATCGCATTTGGGGAACGTGGATTCCCACCAAGCCAGATCTGAGCGAAGGTGTCTCGCTGCTAGCCAAGGACTTACAGGGCACATTATTGGTTTACGATACCAAAGGACAACTAGTATCTAGCGTCCGCGCTGGCAGCTCACTAGAGGTCAATGGAGTTACGCTCAAAGTCCTCGAAGTGATTGGTGGTACTGGCTTACAGATTAAAGCCGATCCCGGAATTCCGATCGTCTATTTAGGCTTTGGCTTATTGATGGCAGGCGTAGTCATGAGCTACTTCTCTCATTCCCAAATCTGGGCAGTAACTAAAGAGGGCAAATTGTACCTAGGTGGGCGCACAAATCGCGCTCAGGTGGTGTTCGAGCGGGAAACGATCGCGATTATCGAAAAGCTCCAAGACGCGCCTACAGTCAACGTTATGAGCGATGTCCAGGTGCCGACAGTAGTCAGCTAATTTGGGGCTGGTAATGCTAGATATTTACAGCGAAGCAGCGGCCATAACTAATGTTAAATTAACTTAACCTAGATCTGCTCTAATCCTGATTGTCAAAGGCGTGCGCCTGTGTTAACTTAGTTTTAGGTAGTAAATTACCCGCTGTCTAGTACAGCTATCCAATTATTATATTAGGAGGTGGTGCCCATGATCGAGAGTAGTACACGTCTGGGTCTCGAAACTGGAGTTAGCCGGCTGAGTGCTGGG
>NZ_JANMZA010000610.1:0-10905 GCF_031382685.1 Chamaesiphon sp. OTE_8_metabat_110
CCTTACAGCAAAAGGCTAGTGGGTCATTACATGCAGGCGATCGCATCCCCAATGTCCCAGTAGTATCTGGCGAAGGACAATGGGCAAATCTGCATCGCTTACTCTCGATTCACCACTGGACGCTGCTACTGCGGACTAAAGACACTGAGGTAGTCGAACGAGCTTATCAAATCGTCGGTCAATACCGATCGAAAATCAAGGTGGCGACAATTCAACCAATGGAGCGCGATCACGATCGGCAACTGGGGCGCGATGGACAGATGCTCCTCGTTCGTCCCGATGGTCATGTCGGATTGATTGCCGCAGTTAACGATTACGACACTCTGGCTAAGTATTTGGATACTTTCTTGGTGCGAGTGTAATCTCGATCGACTTCAACCCGCTTCTCAAATCAAGCTCACGTAGCGCAACGCACCAACTCTCGTACCGAACCTAGACGGTGCGTTACCCTGCGGGATAACACACCCTACTTTATTTACTTACTATCCTAAATCCCCATGCTTACCTTAACCCAACCCGCAACCTGGTCGCAGCTACTCCAGCAATTACTAGCAAAGCAATCGCTTACTCAATCCCAATCCAAAACCCTCATGCAGGGATGGCTCGATGGTGAGATCCCACTCGGATTATCCGGCGCAATATTAGCCGCACTCGAAGCCAAAAAAATCACCGCCCCAGAACTCGCTGGCATGGCTCAGGCATTGCAACCTTCAACGATCGCACCCACATCGGCGATCGATACCTGCGGCACTGGTGGCGATGGTGCATCAACCTTCAATATTTCCACCGCAGTAGCATTTGTAGCCGCAGCAGCAGGTGCAAAAGTTGCCAAACATGGAAATCGATCGGCATCCAGTCGCGTCGGTTCTGCCGACGTATTAGAAGCCCTCGGTGTAAAGTTGACAGCCCCTTCCGATCGAGTAGCTGCCGCTTTAGACGCAGTTGGCATTACCTTTTTATTTGCTCCTGGCTGGCATCCAGCCATGAAAGCAGTGGCTCCGCTCCGCCAAGAATTGAAGATTCGGACGGTATTTAATCTGATCGGGCCGCTTGTCAATCCGCTGCGCCCCACGGGACAAATTATCGGCGTATATACGCCCCATCTGCTCGAAGTTATTGCCGAAGCCGCAGGTATCCTCGGTACTCAACAAGCGATCGTGCTACATGGGCGCGAAGGTTTGGATGAGGCTGGTTTGGGCGATGCGACAGATCTCGCCATCCTAACTAATGGTGAAGTCAAACTCACCAGTATCGATCCGGTAGAGCTAGGCATTACCCCCGCGCCGATTACGGCTCTCGCAGGTGGCAATGTGGCGGAAAATGCGGCGATCCTCACCGCCGTGCTGCAAGGCAAAGGCACTCCCGCTCAACGCGATGTAGTGGCGATCAATGCTGGATTAGCACTCCAAGTAGCCAATATTATCCCGATCGGCGCACATCAACAAGGGATCGAGCTGGCAACCGCCGTATTGAATAGTGGTGTTGCTTGGGATAAGTTGCAAGAGTTAGTCAGTTTTTTGGACGCGGTAGATAGATAGAGATATCGATTGCTATTAATCTCAAAAAAGCCCGATCGAATCGATCGGGCTTGATGTTAATTAAAATCATGAAAACTGTTAAGATCTAATTGGTGGCGTGGCTGTTCCAGGAGTTTCTGGTGCAGGCTTGTCGCCAACTCTACGCGAGACTTCAACGCCAACTTCCTCTAAAATGACAGTTGGGGAAAGACTATTTTGACCTTCGATCCGTTTGACTAAAACTCTACCGTTAGCAATCCGATCGCCTACCTCAATATAGCGGCTAAAGGATTCACTCGGTAGCTTCACAATAACTTGAGTTTTCCCTTCGACTTCAATCACTCCAGATATTTCTACTGCCATCGCTTGCAAAGGTTTTTCGACAGCTTTTGGTGGCAGAGCCGCAATGTTAGTCACTTTAACTGGTTTAGATGGCGTATTTGCCATCTTTACAGGACGCAAGACGTTGTTTTTAGCAACTTTTTTACCCGCTGTGGACTTTGATGGTACTTTATCGATCCCAGCTTTAGAAATTACAGAGTTACGATCGCGAGTAATTCCTGAATCGTTGGTGTTGGCACCCTTTCTCGCAATTTTTGTTTTACCTGGAACGTCGGCGATATTGGTGGAGTTAGTCCCAGTTTTAATAGTTGGTAAGGATTTATTTACCCCGGACTTGATTGCTGGAGACTTACTGGTATTCGGGGTTGCTGGTTGCAGTTTGCCTGTAGCAATCAGCGGATCTTTAGTTAGGATCGGCTGTAGCACCAGAGTGGCAAAGGGATCTGTGCGACCCTTCGTAACCGTTTTTGCCCAATTATCGCCATTCGTTGGCGGAATTAAGCCTGCTGAAGCGACAACCACGCCAAGTTTACCAGGCACGAGCGGCTTGGTGCCCACCGCTGGCATTGTTGTCGTTGGGGTCGTAGTTGCGGCTGGAACGGCTGCTACAGGGGTAGGAGTCGCAGGACTAGCAACCGCCGCAGGACTTGCCGATGGTGTTGCTGGTGGCTTGCTACCATCCCCACAGCTAGTAGTGAGGATTGATAAAGTACCGATCGTACCTACTAGATAAAACCAAGATTTATTCATTAATTTCTATACCTCGCTTCCCTGAATATTTATATACATATAACTTTGACAACGGTTAGAACGATCGGGCGCTTACCCTGTAACGCACTCAGAGATCGATCGCCTCTGCTGCTAATAGGTTTGTTTATTTTTATACTACCCACATCTCGATCGATACTATCGCTTGTGAATAATTAACTAGTAGTCTACGGCGTAAATCCGGGAAGAGATGGGAGATGGGAGGTGGGAGACAAAGGCGAGACAAGTAGAGCACCTTTTCAAGACAGATGGGCAATAGGGAATAGAAGATAAACTTTAGAAAAAAACAGGATCGTCAAAGAGTATCGGTTACTAAAGATGCGGTTTGCCGAGACAATCCTCAGCAAACCGCGAATGTTGACTTATTAGTTTTCGTTATTTACCAACATGACTTTAAGAACGTTCAAACCCTTCTTAACGTGACGGGAGACGGTAATTACGCTGATATCCATCCGCTCGGCGACTTGCTTTTGAGTGAGATCGTGGAGGAACACAAATTCTAGAATTTGACGGGTATGTTGTTCTAGTGACACCAAGCTCTGCTGAACGCGGATCCGATCTTCTTGAGATAGTTGAAAACTTTGGTAGTGGCGATCTGGCAGCAGATCGGCTAGATTATTGGCTTCTTCATCACTACCAACCGGACAATCGAGGCTGACTGGTTGGCGATTTTGGTACGCCATTTTGATTTCTTGCCATTCCATTAACGGAATATCTAATGCGAGGGCAATTTCGACTTCAGTAGGTTGGCGCTGGTGCTGTGCTTGGAAATTTTTAGTAATAGTTCCGGCTTGTTGCACTAGTGCAAACCACCGCCGAGGCATTTTCAAAACTGAGCTTTTGTCGCGCAGATAGTGTTGAATTTCTCCCCGAATGTAGGGCATGGCAAAGGTGCTAAAAGCATATCCTTTACCAACTTCAAATTTATCGATCGCATTAATAAGACCGATACTGCCTACCTGAAGTAGATCGTCGTAAGTTTCCTTACATTGACTCACCCAATAGTGCGCTTCCTTCCGCACCAGTCCCAAGTTTAACTCTACAATTTTATTCCGCAGTCTGGCTTTTCCCGTTTGATGATATTCTCGAAGTAATTGTAAACTGTGGTGCTTCAGATCGCATTCTAAAACGGTAGTCATGACACTTTTTAATTAAGAGTTGATAATAGATCGCGGTAGATGCTTGAAAATAATTGGGGATTGGTGGGAGAAACCAATTGGGGATTGTCAAGGTTGCGATCGATTCACACATCTATTTCGATGGTTAGCACTCGATAATGATGTTGTGTGCGATCGAATTCGCTCTGGACGACCGATTTATTCAAGAATTGTCAAAATAGATCGAATAGTGCTGGTAATTGTCTTATATGTCGCTACTAAGTAGCTAAAATAGAGGTGTCGTCTAAATCGTTAGCTTTGCAAATGGTACTCGTGCCTGCTTAATTTCACTGACTGTCAACAAATATTTTTGTTAATTCTAGTTCGTTAAGTTTAGTCTCAATTCTTGTCAAACTCCATCAGTGGGATTACCAGTTATGAGTATTTAGGAAATATTCGATCTGGCGCTCTATGTGATTTTACTTACTTTGTCAATCTTCGGTGTTTGCTGTGGACTTATCTATATTGTTATCTACGTTCTCATAAATGTTTGTGATGACATCACATTACAATCGTCGATCTCGATCGCACATTTACGGGAAATGGTGATGTGAGTAGGTTTGGAGATATATTAAGATCGAAATGACTCAAATAAATTCAGAGGTAAAGACCGATCGTGACCATCAAAACACAAACAGACACTCAGATTGCCACGCCCGCTGTCGAACCTAGTTTTGGCTGGAATGCTTATGCCGAGACTGTCAACAGCCGCTTTGCCATGATCGGCTTCGTCATATTATTGGTGATAGAACTAGTAACAGGGCAAGATTTGTGGACGTGGTTGGGATTGCGGTAGCGTTATATCACTTAGCATACCCACGAATTAAAAAACACGCTCTCTAGGGCTAAGCTGCCTCAGAAAGCGTGTTTTTAAGCTAAATGTACTTTTAATAGCGATCGGGGAAAACGATCGGTTCTGGGCCGGATGTCGGCAGTCCTGCTGGCGGATCGATTGGTTCGTAGTCGATATAGTTGGTGGTTGTCCCAGTTTGCCCTGTTGCCGATCGATCCCGAGCTGGCTCCGCTGGGTCGCGCTCTGGACGGCGACGGCGGCGAGGGTTGACATCTGGATCGGCAGTAGCCGTCAGATCCCATTCTCGTTGCGGCGGCTGGTCTAAGTTATCTTTCGGATAGGCTTCTCTTCTCTCCGAGACGCTTCGCGAATTAGCGGCCTCGCCAACGGGACGATCCGATCTTCTTCTCGGCGATTGACGTTGCGACTGGGTGCTAGCTAGATCGGCATCTGGTAAGGCGCGGCGCACCTGTACTGGTTCGCCAGAATCATTAGCATCATTCCAGTCCTCTTCGTCCCAACTTTCATTTTGACGACGATCGAGGTAGCCTACTTCGGTGCGAGCTGGCTCGGCGAGACGGCGGCGCGGGGCTGTCTGAGCAAACCTGTCTTCCGGCAACTCTCTAGTCGCACGACGACTAGAAAACTCTTCTCGGTCTTCGCGTTCGTTGTTATTACGATCGAATCTATCTTTGTTGCGACGATTGCGCCGTTCGGCTGGCGCATATGCTGGCTCATCATCAATCTGAGCTGTGTAACCTTTCCGTGAGGAGGCTTCGCGACCAGCACCGCGACCACCGCCTTTGAGCTGCTTATTTTCGGCACGCACCTGAATAAACTGCCACATGATGGTAATCAGAGAGCCAATCATCAGCATTTGCTGGAAGGCCATTGCTGCGCCTAAATCGTAGCTAGCCACCAGCAAAATACCACAAACAATGCCAATGACAGCATAAATGTTGTCAGACTCTTGATACAGCTCGGGCTTGAACTTGCTGGTCAGAAACAGGCTCAGAGACGCAATAATCAAAACTAGACCAAATAGTGCAGCCGCAGAAATGCCAATCACGGTGATTTCCTCAATGTGTAAAACATAACGGTGTAAACCGTTGGGACATTAAATACTCGATTATGGTAAAAAGCTATTCGATTCTTCGTAGATCTTAGCATTCACCATTAGCTGGTGTCGATCGACTAATTAGAAGCTTCTACTATGGCAAAAACTTCACCACTTCTATTTTGGCTCGATCGCTGCCGTTCGTCCATCCGTAGATCGGCTAATTTTTCCGCAACAAAACCTCAGATCGGTCATCAGACCTAACTGAGGCTAGAATTATCTGACATTGATAAATCTTAGTAGCGTTGAATTTTATCTTTTTGGCTGATGAAGATCAGACCGATCGTCGCAGGGACGACGATAATCAATCCGCCAGCAAGCAGACTATACATAAAATTAGCAAGTGAGGGGGTCATAAATTATTTAGTCCTGTGACTGTGTAAAAGATTCTTTAGATCTAATTCTAGCTATTTAGTTGCACCCTGAGAAGTGTTTGGTAAAATTTGCTTGAGTTGGCCCAACTGCCGAGATCTGTCACCTAGAGCCTAAAGCCTAAAGCCTAAAAACGAGTAGATGTCGCGATCGCGACGATCTCAACCCCAACGGGATTGCTATGATGAGACAGGGGATTTGTAAATCCAGATAAATTCGATTGCTAAATTTACTTCAAGCCGTGTTGAGTGATGATCTCGAATCTGAGAAAGTTCTGTCAATTTTGCTTAGTTATTACCGTCACAGCAGTTGCCATCGTGACATTGCTGTTGCCGCACTCATTGCCCGACCGCTTAACTAGCAAAGATTCGACCTTAATCGGTACGATTCAATTGCCCCAGATTCCCAAAGTTGCCGCTCCTAGCTCCGAATTAGCCTGGAGCGAAACTGGTGCTACCATGCTGCCCCTAGCCGCCCAAATCATGGAATTTCGCAATCCCCCTGGCAAAGCGTTGGAGCTAGCTCAGAAGCGATATTTGCGACCGTTATTTGGCGATCTAGTCGATCGCGTCACTGTAGTATACCAAGCCAAACTACTCGATCGTTGGTCGCAGGGCGGTAAGGAAACCCATATTGGTGGTGTCGATTCATCCGCTCAAACTTATTGCAACCGGATTTATATCCGGGCAGGGGATCGACCCCGCGATACCGATCGCTTGGTGCTACTGGCTCACGAACTCACTCATGCCAGACAATGCCAACAAGCTGGCGGCATCAGTCAGTTTGGCGAACGCTACTTCCAAGGTTATTATCGTGGCGGACAAATCTATCAAAATAACCCCCTCGAAAAGTCCGCACGGGCGATGGAGGAAAGATTTACCCATCACTTGTGCGATACCATCGGTTGTCCGCCCCGGAGCGGACGTTATTATGTCAATTACAAAGGCTGGGGAATTAAGTTACCAGTAAATATGTAGTTGGGAGATGGGAGTTGGGAGTTGGGAGTTGGGATAGAGGATTCGATCGCTTTTTACGCTGGTGGAGGAGATGCTGAGTCTGCAATTTACAGGATTTGGGTGGCTACTTGTCCGAGGATCGGCATCACCGACAGACGATTGCCTTGTTTGACAACTAGTCTGGTCGTCACAGTAGGGTGGGCATTGCCCACCATCTAGGTTTCAGGCATTATCTATTTAATAAATTTTGCACTACTTACTCAATCGGGGAATAGGGAATAGAGAATTCGGTCGCATTTTACGCTGGTGGAGATGCTGAGTCTGCGATTTCTATGATTTGTGCGGCTACTTGTCTGAGGATCGGCATCACTGATAGACGATTGCCTTGTTTGACAACTAGTAACTGTTCCGGTGTAAACGTCTGGCGGAGAGTTTCTAGGGTCATCTTCGCCCCAAAAGCGCGGACTAATTCGACTTTGACGGTATGCCAGCGAGGGGCGGCTGTGGTGGCTTTGGAGTCATAATAGTCCCCAGTCGGATCGAATTGACTGGGATCGACGACTTGAGACTCGACGATCTGCATCAATCCGACGATACCGGGCGGCTGCGTATTGGAGTGATAGAAAAAAGCTAAATCTCCAACCTGCATGGATTTAAGAAAATTTCGAGCCTGGTAATTACGGACTCCATCCCAGATGGTGTAACGATCGCGCTCCAGATCGCTAATACCATAGACATCAGGTTCGGACTTCATCAACCAATAATTCAAGCATTCATCCCGATACAACTACTAAATTATATGTGGTCGCGAGCGAGCAAAGCTCACACTTTGCGATCGGCAGTTGAGTGCGGCTGAGTGCGGCTGATGGTGATAGGATATTGTCATCAAAAACAACTCTAAATCTTAGAGTAATGGGGAAACCCCACGCCCCGATCTCGTGCGTTCGCGAAGTGTGAGCTTTGCTCAATCGTCAATGTGGGTAATCGATCCAAATCATCGCCAGTATGAACCAACAGGCTTTATTCAAACGTATTTCGCCCACATCCCCAGCTTTTTTATTGTTGGTCCTTGGTGTGGCGGTCATTGCCATAAATCTCACCCTCATCTACAAACTGAGCAGTTCCGATCGTCAGATTACCACGACGCTGTTTTGGGCGACTGCTGCCTACCTAATTTGGGAACGCAAGGACAAACTTCAGTTCCATACCGGGCCAGTTGCCAGTGTCTTTGGGGCGCTGTTGCTGTCGCTATTGTTGCTCAAAAGTAGCGGCTACTGTGAAGAATCTTTTTTAATTGGGTATCCGTTTCTAGCTAGTATTGGACTGGCGACGATCGCGGCTGGTTTTCAGGGACTGCGGGAATATGGGCGCGAGATTATGCTGTTATTTTTTGCGGGCATCCCGGAAGTACTGCTGGCAAAGCTGACCGATCCCGCACCACTGACAGCTAAATTTGCGACTTCGATGCTGTGGTACTCGGGCGTTGCCGTGACCCAAAATGGCATTAATCTGGAGTTGCCAGGTGGTAGCGTCCAAGTTTACAGTGGCTGTTCTGGTGTCGTGGCAATGACGCAATTACTCGGGATGTCAGTTTTATTTTTAGCACTATTGCCCTTACCGTGGAAATGGTTTCAGAAATTGATGCTGCCTGTCGCCGCCGTCGCCATTGGCTTTCTGGTAAATGCCATGCGGGTATCGCTAATGGCAATTTTAGTATCTCAAAAACAGATGGCGGCTTTTGAGTATTGGCATACAGGTTCGGGTTCGCTGGTGTTTTCCGTCATTGGCACCGGGTTACTAGTTTTACTGGTGTGGGTATTGCTCGATCTATTCAAGCCTGAGTCAGCGCAGGAGTCAGAGTGATGATTTCTGTGCGCAATCTTGCCCGTCAATCGCTGTTGCTAACTTTATGCGTCGGGGCGATCGGCGTATTGGGCAAAGCTGTCTTCGATACTCCCAAACCAACAGGTTTACAGGAGCCAGCAGCGGTGAATTTCCCCCGGCAGGTACCCTTGCCCGCGACAAAGTTCTTGACAAGTAAGCCATTAGCTGCGTTGCCGATCGAAAATAAACTCGTCGGTGCGGGATCTGCTTATCGCTATGAGTACAATTCTCGCCCGATCGATCTGGAAATCCGCTATATCACTAATGGAGTTGCCAATCGACCGACGATGGATGTCATGCTACCGATCTTTACAAAAATTCCCGTGACTGCGCTCCAGTCTGCACCACTGAGAGAGGAACCAGGTGTGGGATTCTATAGTTTATTTGCCGATAAGAAAACGGCTTATTTTGGTACTTGCATCAATCCGCGCGGCATTGCTACGGTGACGGGGGATCAGTTTCATGCCAATAGTAATCCCAATCCGCTCGCTAGCGGTATCCCTTTCGATCGGGTCGTGCCATGGTTGATGGGACGCCAAACATTGCGAGATAGTCGCTGTCTGTGGACGATCCTCTCGACGCCGATCGATGCAGCGGCACCTGATGCTACGATGAAAATGTTACAAACAGTCGGCCTAAATTGGACGCGATGGTGGCAGGGAAATTTTCCGACCATCTAAAATTCCCAATTCAATTTTCTGTGCTGCGATCGACTCAAAATTAAAGGTGCTACTTATATGACTTCTTTTCTCGTATTATTCCGTGCTGTTGGTTATGGATTGCTACTGCTGACACTGTTTGATGTGATTAGCGCATTTGCGGTAAGTCCTTCACAATTTGGCAACCCCGGTTGGCAGTTTCAGACGGCTGGGGGGTTTGTCGAACGTTCTGCCGTACCGTTAATCGGTTTTATTTTAGTTTTCTATGACAATCTAGAATCTCGCAAAAAAAGAGAGTCGATCGTCCTAAGATTGTTATCCTGGATTGCCTTACTCTCTGGGGTATTTTACTTTGCCTTAGTAGTAGTTTTCTTTCTCAATGCGCCAACTCTCAACGAGCAGGGTCAAAAACAACTTGATGCCCAATTCGAGCCGAGAATCGCTCAAGCTAAACTGGTTCAATCCGAACTCAAGAAGTTGCAACCCGCTCAAATTGAAGCGGCAATGAAAGCCAATCGCATTACAGGCGATCCGCAAGCTTTTAAGGCAACACAAGAGCAAAATGCCGCCACCCAAGAAAAAAATCTCACGCTGCAATCTACGCTCACTAGTAACGACCGAAGATTGACTCTAATCAAAAGCGCCGTGAAGTGGGCGTTGGGTGCCTTAGTTACAGGTGTTTTATTCGTGCGGATTTGGGCGGGAACCGACTGGGCGCGATAATCGATCGTTCCGCTACGATGTCCCCGCACGTGGAGATGTCAGCTAAATTTAAGGCATTGCTGATTTAAGGTATGGTTTGCCCTCACCCCGCCAGAGCCGAGGGATCTGGCGGGGTGAGGGCAAAATCTATGCTTCATATCCGAATTCAGCAACGCCAAATTTCAAGTCAAAAGAGGCGATCGAGATGTTCTCGATCGCCTCTTTTTTGAAACTTTTTCATAGTGGGGGTGGCGAGACTTGAACTCGCACATCCGTTACGGATAACAGATTTTAAGTCTGTCGCGTCTACCATTCCACCACACCCCCAGGTGTATTCATACTATCGGTAAATAGATAGGATAAATGTGTCACAGACAATATATCACGAACGCACAGTCAATGCAAGCTAATAGCTCTATTAAAATTGAGTCATCAAGCGGCACGATTCACGGCTAAAATGAGATACTTAAGCACAAGTTGCCGCTAATTGTCCGCTCAAAAATTCTTGATGTCGTCTACTCCATCTAGAGAGGTATTGCTATGTCTAATCCGATCGAACTTGAAGGAAGGAGCTTTATTCCGGCTAGTGAGTTAGATATTCCGGAGTGGGGGTGCGTGGTAAGCGATCGAAACCAACC
>NZ_JANMZA010000612.1:0-5420 GCF_031382685.1 Chamaesiphon sp. OTE_8_metabat_110
CATGATGCTGTCGTGTTCAAATTATTGAACAAAGGATTACAACTGGATGCTGGATTTGCATTCAATCAAAATACGGATGCATTTAATTACAATGGCGTTTATTATACACCGGCTAATATATCAACTTCGGTTAAAGACAGCAAAGGATTTTTATGGATTACTACAATCAAACCGAGATGCGGGAAATAGTGTAATTTGTTGCGGCAGTTCTTATGTTGTGCGACGAAGTTGTCTCGATGCCGTTGGTGGCTACTATACTCGATGCTGCGTTGAGGACTTTCAAACATCGTTGAAAATGTTAACACAGGGCTTTCGGCTGATTTACCTGAATGAAGTTCTGAGCACAGGAGAATCAACTCGAACCTATACAGATTTTATCGATCAGCGACTTCGCTGGTTACAAGGAAATTTTCAGGTTTACTTTTGTGGCAAGGACATTCCAATTTGGTCAAAACTAAACTGGATTCAAAAAAGCTACAGCGTATCGCAATTGATCTATTGCTTTCAACCAGTATTACGAGTTGTTTTTCTACTAGCACCTTTGTGCAGTGCCTACCTGGGAATTTCACCTTTTATCGCCACCCTACCTGAAGTGATCTACTACTTCCTGCCCTTCTGGTTGCTGCATATTGTCGTTTATGGTTGGGCAACAGACTACCGAGTCTCTTACTTCTGGAACGAAGTGTATGAAACAATCTTTTGTTTTCCAGCACTCAGGCGATTGTGGCTGATCGTTCGCACTCCTTTTGCCAAAGCCAGCCAAGCTACCCGTAAGGGGATTAAGGCAGACCGAAAAAATTACAATTTCAATCGGACATGGCCACTGATTATGCTGTTAGCATTGTCGGGATTAATTATCGGAGTGCGTCTGATTGGCGTACAGCTTGGAGTTTGGTTAACGTTTGATGAGAGCGCGGCTGTACTAATATTTTGGCTGCTCTATAATGCGCTACTAGCGGGGATAGCGGTTTTATCGGCGATCGATCTGCCAATTCGGCGCACGATGGATCGCTTCCCGCTCCAAACAATTTGCAAGATTACAGCTACAGATCGAGTTTTGTGGGGATATACTCAAAACCTCTCCGAAAGCGGAGCTAAGGTGATAATAATCGAGCCAGAGGTTGCCCTTGACACGTCGCACGTCGAGGTAACATTTATAGAGCATGACTTTTCTGTGCAAGCTGAGATCGTCCGTTCTCACATGAAGAAGAAGGGTGAGATCGGGGTTGCACTGCAATTTGTCCAGCTTGAGATCGAACAACAGCGTAAGTTGGTTGAGGTGCTGTATACCGAAATGACTTGGTGGAAACAGCGCAAGCAGCCTGGTAGTCTAGACTCTTTCTTGGCGATGATCTCCTCCATCGTTCAAGCAAAATCACTACTCAATCGCTACGACTGAGTAGGCATTAGGCTTTGGGCTTTGGGCTTTAGGTATTAGGAATTAGGAATTAGGTATTAGGCTTTAGGCTTTAGGTTTTAGGGGAAGCCATAGCGGATGTCATTTTCCTATCCATTATTCACTAAAACACTATTCACTATCCACTATTCACTAAAAAACTATTCACTAAAAAACTATTCACTATCCACTAAGCTATCGGGCAATGCTTAAATTTGGACGATATTTACTGCTGGGATTAATCGTGACTACACTTTGGGTGAGCCAAGGTCAAAGTATGAGTATATTTTTTGCAAAAGCGCCTACTCCTTTATCCTTCATCCAAGCCAATCAGCTTAAATTGGCGAAACAAATTGCTCAGACCCGGATGGGAAATATCGTTATTGAGGTTGTTAACTCTCAGCAGCAGCCAATCGGTGGTGTAGAAGTCAAAATCGAGCAAGTCACCCATGAATTTGAATTTGGCACAGCACTCAGCACTCAGATGTTTGCTCCAGGTAACGATCCCACCGATCGATCTCGATATCTTCAGCTTGCTAAACAACTTTTTAATGCCACTGTACATGAGAATGCGCTCAAGTGGGATGCAATGGAGCCACAGCGGGGACAACTTAGTTATGCAGACGCAGATCGAATTTTAAGCTGGAGCAAAGCCAATTCTCTACCATTACGCGGACATACAATTTTCTGGGAGGTGGAGCAATGGAATCCAACTTGGCTCAAATCCCTCTCGCCGCAAGATCTGCGATCTGCTGTCGAGCGTCGGGCGACAGAAATTTGCGGACGGTATCGAGGGCGAATTCGGGAATATGATGTCCTTAATGAGATGCTACACGGTGATTTTTTTAGACAGCGTTTAGGAGCAGATATTGTCAAAACAATGTTCCAACGATGCCATGCAGCCGATCCGAGTGCAGTATTATATGTCAATGATTATGACATCTTGAATGGCAAAAGACTCGATGACTATGTGCGACAGATCCGTTCGTTGTTGGCGCAAGGAGTCCCGGTTGGTGGGATTGGTATTCAGGCACATATTCTCAAAGAAACGGTCGCACCAGCTCAAATTCAACACAGTCTAGATACCCTAGCACAATTTAATTTACCAATTAAGATTACAGAATTTTCGACACAGACAGCTACCGAGCAGGAACAAGCCCAGAATCTGCTAAATGTATATCAAATTGCTTTTGCTCATCCGCAGGTTAAAGGAATTCTGATGTGGGGATTCTGGGAAAAGGCTCATTGGGTACCCCAGGCAGCTATTTTTGACAGCAGCTTTAGACCAAAACTGGCTGCAAAGGTTTATCAGGAGCTAATTTTTCGCCAATGGTGGACTCAGAAGAGTGGGAATACCAATCGGAATGGTCAATTTTCAACCCGTGCTTTTTTTGGACGGTACCGGGTAACGGTAAAAGGGCGAAACTGGAGTAGAACTCGCTTATTCTCATTTTCCTCGCAAATGAATCAGTCTAGAGTTTTGAAGTTTATCAAATAGACCGGATTGCGAAAGCAGGCGATCGATCCCTTATTTTACGCCTAAACCTTAGCAAATCCCCCTAGCCCCCTTAAAAAGGGGGAACCGGATTCTTAGTCCCCCTTTTTAAGGGGGATTTAGGGGGATTCATACCAACTGCGAGTGTCAAAAATAACTTTTCAAACATCCTCTTACGAGTATTGACCGCTGAGATCGCAAGAATTGGACTCGCTCATCATTTCGCCGGAAGCCATGCCCAATTCCTCGATTTTAGATTGTAGCAACTGATGGAAGCGAGGATTGTTAAAGCGTTTGGCAGATAAAGCACCTAAAATTAGTACCGTCCGCGCGGCTTCCGATTGACCCATCTGATACAAAGCCAAACCCTCGGCATAGAAGCCAGTTTCATCGCGATCGACTAATCGTTCCAAGCCGCGATCCTGGATCGATCGAGCGTGCTCGAAATCTGCCATTGCTTTAGCACGCTCTCCAAGTTCGTGATACACGATGCCCCGATGATATCGAGCCGAAACGTAGTTAGGCGATAACTCGATTGCCCGACTAAAATTCTTAATCGCACTATGATGCAATCCTGACAAACTATCGACTACTCCGATCAGATAATTTGCCCAAAAGCAGAACTTATCGATTGCCTTAACTGACTGGCAATCGCGTTTGGTACGTTGATATTCATGCTTGCGGAAATACGTCCAACTCCGCTGAATGAGGGCATTAGTATGTTCTGAGTCCAGATCGATCGCCATACTATAATTAGTCAAGGCATCATCGAGATTACCTAGTTCGGTATAAATTAAGCCTCGGCGGAAATAAGCATTGATAAATTTTGGGTTGAGTTCGATCGCCCGATCGTCATCCGCTAGTGCTGCGGTACAGTTGCCCAGACAGCGGTGTGTCTCCGCCCGATCGTCGTAGACTGTTGCTTGCGGCTTGCGATCGATCGTGATGTCGAAATCAGCTAGAGCACCTGCAAAGTCACCTAGCTTTTGGCGCGTGCGTCCGCGTGCGTGGTGAAAAACTGGCTGTCCCGACTGAATGGCAATCGCTTTATCGAGATCGACTAATGCTTGCGGGAGTAGATCCAGTCTTTCGTAACAGATGCCACGATAACAGTAACCATTAGGATCTCGGGGAAAGTCTTTGACATGGCGATCGAGACTCGCTAAAGCTACCTGATAATTTTCGATCTTGACTAGGGCAACTGCATTCAGCCACCGGACAGAGGATCGCTCGGGATCGCGTTCGAGCACGTAGCGACAATCTGCAAGAACTTGATAGTAATTTTTGAAAATCTTATGAACTAAAGCACGCTGGTAGTAAAAATCAAGTTGAGTCGGATCGCACTTAATCGCCAGATCCCAAGCTGAGAGCGCACCTTCATAATCTTGGATCTCATAGCAAATTTCGGCAGCACCGCTGTGCGCGATCGCGAGTGTCGGATCCCATTCGATCGCGATTTTATACGCCGATCTCGCTTGGGCATAGTCTTTGGCTGCGAGGGCTTTTTTGGCGCGATCGCAGTATTTGAGTGCTAAATCTTTGCCAGTAACTGAGGGCGCACTTGTGTCGATCTGGGCGGCTTTAGCAGGCGTTTCGAGCGTTGGTGTGGGCTGTTTTGACTGTATGGGCTGCTTTGGCTGTGTGGGCTGTGTGGGCTGTGTGGGCTGTTTTGGCTGCTGCGTCGCGCCGACTGACGAATTAACTTTAGCCGCTACTGGCTGGCGAGCTGGTGCTTGAAACCGCTGTGGTGTCGGCGATGTGTCGCTCGCCCACGGATCTTCAGCTTCGATTTGCAACGGTTGTGCCTGTGGTACTTCTAACTCGCCAGAGTCACTCCACGGATCTCTAAATAATGGCGATCGAGTCTTAGCAGCTTGAGGCTGAGCTGGAGCTGACAACTTGGCTGAATCTACCGCCGCTGGTGGGGAAGGCATCGCCGTACCCAAAATATCTGAGTAATCATTTTGAGTGGCAAACTCTGGAGTAGTGGAAGAAGATGATGGTTTCGACATAACCGGAGTGCCTCAAGAAATCAGTTTAGTTATCGTATGCTCGGTCAATAAATTCAATCTAATGCGATTTGCTACTGGGCATCGTATTCAGCTCCAGATCCAAACTTCACAATTTATTTATCGCATCGGGAAATCTGTAGTGTGAGTTAGCAGATTGCAAATCAATACAAAGTATTGAATCGATCTTAACTAGCTCACAGCCAAACCGGTTCAGTATTTACACGATCTTTTAGGCTGTTAATGTACTACTCATACTTAAATTAGCTAGATTGGCTCACCTAAAGCCTAGAGCTATCAAGCCTATTCCATGCCGAGTGCCTCGATCGTAAAAGATATTTGCCGATAAAAAACAGTATTTTTGAGCTTTTGGGCGACTAAGGCTGCTTGATGGAGAATGACTTTAGCAGTATCTGGATGTCCCATATGATAGAGAGCCAATCCTTCTGCGTACAAGCCAGTTTCATCGCGCTTGGCTAAGCAGTCAATGATTTGAGCTTGAGTTGCTTGGGCGAGGTGA
>NZ_JANMZA010000630.1:0-3222 GCF_031382685.1 Chamaesiphon sp. OTE_8_metabat_110
CGAACAAATACGAAAAGCTTATACCAAAGCTTTTCAACAACAATCTGTACTTCGATCTGACAACCTATCTTGTGCTGCTTTTTAACTGCATGGATTAAGATCCGCGAAGTGGTCGATCGCACCATCGATCGCATCCAGATGACCGATCGGTGCAGAGCCAGAATTGCCAATCTTAGTGGCGGACAGCGTAAGCGGGTAAGCATCGGGGTTGAGTTATTGGCACCTAAGCTGTTTTTGCTTGACTCACATCTTGCCCCAATAAATAAGGATTAGTCAAAGCGTAGATCTAAGGGTACCCACAAGCGGCGTTTTTATCTCTAGGGTTCCCCCCGAATAAAAAAACGTCAAGACAGGGGCACCCCTACACAATTAACCTGTAGGGGTGCCCCTTGTGGGTACCCTAAAATCTAGGGTAATTACCAGTAATTTTGCACTGTCTTGATGCAAGATGTGAGTAAATCGATCGAGTCAATCCCCCAATCTACTCGCCAGCATGATAGGAACTTCTGACTAAAGGTGCCGATCGGACGTGGCTGAATCCTAACTCAGTAGCGATTGCGCCCAAGCGATCGAATTCGGTGGGAGTCCAGTATTTGACGACTGGTAAGTGTTCTAGTGACGGTCGCATATATTGTCCTAATGTGAGCCTGTCGCAATCGATCGCGCGGAGATCTTGTAAGGTGGCAATAATTTCCGCTTCAGTTTCGCCATGTCCGAGCATCAATCCCGATTTGGTAGGGATAGTTGGGTCGAGAGCTTTGACATGGGCGAGAACATCCAACGAGCGGCGGTATTTTGCCCCCCGGCGCACTCGATCTTGGAGTCTGGCGACTGTTTCGACATTATGGTTGTAACAGGCAGGTTTGGCGGCGACTACAGTGGCGATCCGTTCCTGTTGTTGCTGATGGGCATCCCGACCGCTCCAAAAATCTGGCGTGAGGACTTCAACTTGCGTTCGAGGATCGATCGCCCGAATTGCCGCGATCGTCAGGGCAAATACGCTCGCGCCGCCATCGTCGAGATCGTCCCGCGCGACAGCAGTCAGCACCACGTAATTGAGTCCGAGTATTGCGACGGCTTCGGCGACCTTCTGAGCTTCGAGGGGATCGAGCGGCATCGGTGCGTGCCCTTTATCCACTTGACAAAAACCACAACTGCGAGTGCAAATCGGCCCCATCAAGAGAAAACTGGCAGTTTTTTGCGAGTAACACTCGCCGCGATTGGGACAGCGACCTTCTTCGCAGATGGTATGGATTTGACGCTGTTTGACAACTTGTTGAACGGTCGAGAGTTCGCTGGCGGTGCCGATCGATCGCCGCAACCAACTTGGTAAAGATCGAATTTCAGCACGCCAACGTGCTAAATCTGCGGAAGATGAGGGCATACTTTAGAAGTTAGGGTTTAAAAATCAAAAGTCAGGGTATAAGGTGTTTGCCTTGGCTATTTGCGAGGACTGGTTTAGCTTGGTTGCGACTAGCTCGGCACTAGCACTCGCGATCCGATCGCCTGAGATTAAATTATCGAGGATGAATCGATCGATGTTACCCTTGAATTTTAGCAATTCTCCCCTATATGAGAGAACTGTCTAAGCATTTAAGATCGGCATTTTCCAAAAATTCGCTCAGGTTACACAAAAACAGGGTCGAACCGTTTGAATTAAGGGATAGGAGTAACGACAATCGATAACACCTAAGTTCATTAGCAGACAACAAGGAGTCAAGTGTGGCAACTAGCAAAATCTTAGTAATCGATGATAGTCGCGTCATTCGGAAGACAGTTCGCGATATGCTTCCCGAGGGCGATTTTGAAGTAATTGAAGCCAAAGATGGTCTCGAAGGGATCGAGTTCGTCCAGAAAGAGCATCCAGCATTGATTATGTTAGATTTTATCCTGCCAAAAATGAGCGGGTGGGATGTCTTTCAACAGATTCAGGCGCATCCAGAATATCAGAAAATTCCTTTAGTCTTGATGTCGGGGAAAAAAGAAGAGGTCACGAGCAAGATTTCCGAGCCGTTTGAGTATTTTGAGTTTATCGAAAAACCATTCGATCGCGTCGTCCTGTCCGAAGCAATTCGAGTTGCGATGACTAAAGCCCGCAAAGCACGTCCCCGGATGGCAGAGTTACCCGGAACCGTGGCCGCACAGTGCGTAGATCGTCAGGTTAGTAATGATGAAGTCGCGCAGTTGCAAGCAGATCTAGGTCGAGCATTGGAGCGGATTACCGCGATCGAAACTAACGCGTTTACCCAGATCGAACAGCTCCAAGATCGACTTTCCGCCGCCGAGCAATCTCATCAAACCCAGCTTCACGAACTAACCGCTAGATTGGGATCGCTGCAACACGATAATGATGTCGATCGTCAAGACTCGATCGAAAAAGTCATCAAACTAGAAACCGAAGTAGACACCTTGAAAAAACAATTAGGTCAATTAATCGTATTAATCAAAAAGAGATTAACCTAGTAATTATCGGCGTTGCTAAATCGAGGGATAAAACCCTTGGGAGGGGTAATTCATGAGTTGCCCCCCAAGGGTTATAGCGATCTCAAATTAAGGAATCATACCCAGATCCAGCAATGCCTAATTATCAATTATCAATTCTCAATTCTCAATTCTCAATTAATTTAACTTATCTCTCGTCTGCCTTCTAGAGCGCGGGCGAGAGTTATTTCGTCTGCATATTCGAGATCGCCACCCATGGGTAGCCCAAAGGCGATCCGAGTGACTTTGGTGAGCGGGGCGATCAGTCGTCCCAGATATAAAGTCGTCGTTTCACCTTCGACCGTCGGACTGACGGCAACGATCACTTCGTGGACATCTTGCTTGTCGATCCGCTGCAATAATGAAGAGATATTTAACTGCTCGGGGCCGATGCCATCCATCGGTGAAATCACGCCACCTAAGACATGATATTTGCCACTAAATTCTCGCGTTCTTTCAAGGGCAATGACATCGCGTGAATCCGCAACAACACAGATCGTTTGCGGATCGCGTTGGGGATTGCGACAGATATCACAAACTGGCTCGGCAGAGAGGTGAAAACACACCTGACACAAGCCGACTTGCTGTTTGGCCTCGATTAAAGCTTGGGCGAGTTGTTCGACTTCGGCTGAAGACCGTTTGAGAATGTGTAATGCCAACCGCTGAGCAGATTTAGGGCCTACTCCCGGCAATCGCTGTAATTGCTCGATCAGATTGGCAAGGGGACGCGTATAAGCCGTA
>NZ_JANMZA010000673.1:0-7278 GCF_031382685.1 Chamaesiphon sp. OTE_8_metabat_110
TGGAGAGTGGGGTCGCTACCTTGGGCTTCGATGAGGACGCGGAGTTCAGTCTGCTGTGGATCGAGCGCTAGTGAAAATTCAAAGGGGGCGCAGTCGTCGGAAACGTCCGATCTCCAGGTTGTGGTTTCACCAACGCGGCGATCGCCCCAGGAGGTAGTCAGAGCGCGAAATACGTGGATGACTCGATCGAGTTGAGAGTCTAAGCCGACAGCATGACACAGGGCGGTCAGTTTTTCGATGCCACATTCTACATATGTCGGTGCGGGTACTAATTTTTCGGGGTCGAATCCAGCTTGTGAAAATCGCTCGATCGCTCCTCGATCTGCTCCAGGTAAAGTTGAATTTACTAATGAATTTGCAGATGTATCGGGTTGGTTTAGCGCTTTATACTTATTCTCAGAACTAGTCATGATAAACCCCAATATTTAAAATAGTAGTTTTTATTGTCTACATAAAATACTTTGGTTAAATCCTAGCACAAGAATACATAAATCGTTGCGATTGTTATTTTTGCTACATCCAAACCATGAACTTTGACAGAGTTAAAATTTAAGATTAATAATTAATCTCAATCACTGAAAGTGTTTGCAAGAGCAAGCTACGGGATAAGGTGCGTATAAATTTAGCGACTAGTTAATACTCAAAATATCTAACTTATACTAAAAATTGAAATACATACACGCACGTATATGCGAGTATATAAGGTAACAAATATTTTGATAAGCAATAACTAAAAAGCAGAGTTTAAAAAATAATGTAGCAATAGTCACAAAAATTCGGTCGAATAAAAAATAATTTTGTCCGGGCGCATTGGCAGATAAGTGAAGCAATAAATTTTGTAACTTATCAAGTACTATGTATTAACTGTTCGATCGTGGCAACTAACTGACTTAGTTTCACAGGCTTAGTCATGTAGCGATCGGCACCAGCATCGAGGCATTTTTGACGATCGAGCGGCATGGCGAGAGCAGTGAGGGCCACGATCGGCAGCTTGGCACACTCGGGAATTTGCCGGAGTTGACCGATCGTGGCGTAGCCATCGAGGTCGGGCATCTGAATATCCATCAAAATCACATCGGGATGTTGGGACTGGGCGATCTCGATTGCCATGCGTCCGGTGCTGGCTTCGATCGGGCGATAGCCGCGACTCTCC
Organism: Chamaesiphon sp. OTE_8_metabat_110; assembly: GCF_031382685.1. Lineage (NCBI taxonomy): Bacteria > Bacillati > Cyanobacteriota > Cyanophyceae > Gomontiellales > Chamaesiphonaceae > Chamaesiphon > Chamaesiphon sp. OTE_8_metabat_110. Next base: position 1,154 of record NZ_JANMZA010000673.1, read on the forward strand.
AAATAACCCGTCATGGTTTCCATATTGGCGTCGTTATCTTCGACCACGAGGATCGACGCTTTGAGGGTGACGGCGGGAGGCGCTAATGGTGCTGGCTCAGTAGTAAGAGGATAGACTAGTGGCGGCACTGCTGGTGGCACCGCCGTCTCAGCGCTAGGATGAAATGGCAAGGAAACGGTAAAACAACTGCCGCGATCGACTTGACTTTGGACGGAGACAGTTCCCCCGTGCATTTCGACAATCCGTTTGACTAGTGCTAGTCCCAGTCCAGTGCCAGCATATTGACGACTGAGGCTACTATCGATTTGGACGAAAGATTGGAAGAGTTTGGGGATATTTTCGGGGGCAATGCCGATGCCAGTATCGATAATCGAGAACACGATCTGCCAGGGGGATGGTGTGGTGGGGTCAATTGCGGGCGGTGTTAGTCCCCGCTCGGTCAGCCGCACGTCGAGGGTAATACTGCCGCCTGCGGGCGTAAATTTAACGGCATTGCTGAGGAGATTGATGAGGACTTGCCGACAGCGGCGATCGTCCACCTGGATCTTGATGTGTTTGAGGGATTCGGGGAGTTGGGTGGTGAGTCGAATTTGCTTTTTGTGGGCGAGTTCTTTGACCAAAATGAGACTATTCTGGCAGAGGGTCGCGATCGAGACTTCGGCGATTTCGAGCTGGAACTTGTTAGCTTCGATCTTGGATAGATCGAGAATGTCATTGATGAGTGCGAGCAGGTGTGTACCACTTTTGGAAATCGTGGCGAGAGATTTCTGCTGCCGATCGTTGAGGGTGCCAAAAGCTTCATCTTGCAATCCTTCCGACATCCCCAAAATGGCATTCAGGGGGGTGCGGAGTTCGTGACTCATGCTGGCTAAGAACTCATCCTTGAGTCGGGTCGCACGGGCGAGTTCTTGGTTGGAAACGGCTAACTGGTGGTTGCTTTGGCGTAACTGAGTTTCGGCTTGTTGGCGCTCGGTCAATTCTTGCTGCAATTGCTCGAACAAAATTGCCTGCTGAATCGCGATCGCCAGTTGGTCGGCAATTTGTTGGAGTAGTTGCGCTTCGGCATCTTGCCAGTGTCGCTGGGTAGCGCACGCATGGACGCTAATTAAGCCCCAGAGTCTGACTTGCGGCTGGCGGGGATGGCGCGGGCGCTGAGTGCGATTGTCGGTACGCAGTAAAATCGGTGCGACAATTTTGGACTTAACCTCATTCATGCCAACGGATTGGTGGATCTGTAACGACCACAGATCGTCATTGATATCGACGATCGGGCGCGGTTGACCGAGGAGATAAAATTCTAGTTCTTCCTTACTAAATGGCGCGCGCTCCCAATTTGTAGCTACTAGACTGAGGTAGTCGGGCATGACAACTTCTTCGACCGCCCGAATGCTGAGATTGGGCAAGACTCGAAAGATGGTGACTCGATCGACCATCATCAATTCGCGCACTTGGGCGGTAGCAGTGGCGAGAATATCTTCGATTTTGAGTGAATTGCGAATTTGGTGGGCGATCGCGCCGAGGGTGCGCTGCTGGCGCAGTTGGAGGGCGATCGCTTCTTCGGCTTGCCAGCGAATTGCCAGTTCTGACTGGACTTTGGCATAGAGGGTGGCTTGTTGAATGGCAATGCCGATCTGTTCGGCAATATGCTCGATTAAATTAATCTCGACTTCTTGCCAGCAGCGCGGTGCCGCACAATGATGGATACACAGTAAGCCCCATAATTCGGTACCTTGAAATAACGGGACGACCAGATTAGCGCGGACTTGAAACTGGTTTAACACCCGCACTTCAGAATCTAGCAATTCGGCGGCATGGATATCTTCGACAATATTGATCCGACCTTTTTGGTAATATCGTGCCAACTGGTTGCCAAAGCCTGGATCGTGAATTCTCGCACCCAAGATCGATTCAAAGCCATTGCCAACCGACTCCGCCACGAATTCGCCTTCATCAAAGTCGCTGTCGAGATAGAATTTGAAGATCCCCACCCGATCGGTTTCGATAACTTGGCGGATCTCCCGGACGGCAGTCGCGAATACAGTCGGCAGATCTAGCGATTTACGGATGCGTTGGGTAATTTCGCGTAAGACAAATTCGCGTTCGGCTTGTTGACGGATCGTTTGCTCGGTTTGGCGGTGGTTGGCTTCCTCGCGTTTAGCCGCGCTGATATCAAAGTTAATCCCGATCGTACTATACGGCTGACCGCGATCGTCGCGTTGGACTACGCCGTAAGCTTTAATAAAATGGATGCTGCCATCGGGATGGATGACGCGATATTCGGTATCGTATTCAGCTTGTCCGAGGAGCGCTTGTGCGAGCTTGTCTTCAGTATCGGCGCGATCGTCGGGATGGACACTGGCGAGCCAAGTGGCATAAGCTTCTGGGCACTCGGCACTCGGACAGGTTCTGGTTCGCCCGTATAATTCATACATCCGCTCGTCCCAAATCAGACAATCTTTGGCAATATCCCATTCCCAACAGCCGATCGCGCCAGACTTGAGCGATAGTGACAGCCGCTCGGATATTTGATGTAGCTGGGTTTGAGATTGTTTGCGCTCGGTGATGTCTTGATAAGTCCCTAGGACGCCAAGTGTCTTACCTTGACGATTCCGGAGTGGTACTTTATTGGTTTCCACCCAGATCGCGCTACCATCTGCCCGTGTCTGTCGTTCGATAATCCCTAATTTGGCGATACCAGAGTCGATGACTTGGCGATCGTCAGCGCGGTAAGCATCGCCTTCGATCGCGCCCCACGGCAAATCGTAGTCGGTTTTACCCACGATTTGGGTCACGGAAGTTAGATTGGCATCTCGGGCAAAGTTTTCGTTGCAGCCCAAAAACCGCAATTGGCGATCCTTCCAAAATACCGATAGGGGGAAAGTGTCGAACACAGTTTGGAGAAATTGCTCGGAGGCTTCGAGATCGAGGGTATGATTCTCAAACAATTCGGCTTGAGCTGCTTCTAACTCGGAAACCTGGGCGACCAGAGCGGCTGTGAGGTGCTGCTGGAGGCTGGTAGCGGTTAATAGCCCAACCAACCCATCGCGATCGTCTACCACGGGTAGGTGGTCGATCTGATGGCAGTTGAGGAGAGCGATCGCCGCAGCTACATCGGTAAAGTCAGCCGCTCGGAGGGTAACTAGATCGGCTGTCATCACCGCACCGATGGTTAAATTTTCCAGATCTCGCCGTTGGACGGTAAGTCGGACGATATCTCGCGCTGTCAAAATCCCGACGAGTCGATCGCCATCGACGATGAGAATGCAGCTAGCTTCTTGCGCCTGAAGATGGGATCGATCGTCTGAGTAAGACTGTGGGGCTTGGCGGCGGTAAAGGGCATCGATCGCCTCGATCGCCGTCGTGCCAGGGGTTACTACGAGCGGATGACGGACGATCGCCGACATTAATTCGGACTGCGTTGACGGAATCGATTCGAGCATTATTTTTGGTAAGTATGCTGTCCTGGGCGGCTTGTGACATTAGCTAGAATTTCGATCGGTACGGTAGTAGCTAGTTAGCAGGCGATCGCCGTACCGACACACAAATATTGGTGTTGCTGAATTGATGTATGAAGCATAGATCTTGCCCTCACCCCCAACCCCTCTGTCTTGTCTCGCTAAACCCTCGGCAAAGCCGAGGAGCGCGAGCCGCTCCCAAGCTTGGGAGAGGGGAGCCAGAGCCGAAGGATCTGGCGGGGTGAGGGCAACTCATACCCAAATACAGCAATGCACAAATATTTTCCCCAACACCTACTTTTAGAATGCCCGCAAAATTGTCGTTAATTTGGGTAGCAAAATGGGCATTCTGAGGAGATATTCAACTAAGTAATTCACGATGAGTAGCTATTCCATCCTAATCGTTGACGATGAACCAGATAACTTCGATGTAATCGAAGCATTACTTCCTAGTGAAAGTTACAAGTTGCATTATGCTAATTGTGGTGAAGATGCGCTTTCCGGTCTAGACAAATTCGATCCTGATGTGATTTTGTTAGATGTGATGATGCCCGGTATCGATGGCTTTGAAGTATGTCGGCGACTCAAGCTGATGTCTCAATGGCAAGCCGTGCCGATTATTATGGTGACGGCTTTAGCTAGTAAAGAAGACTTAGCGCGGTGCTTGGCTGCTGGTGCCGATGATTTTGTCAATAAGCCCGTTAATGGTCTGGAATTGCGCGCTCGGGTTAACTCAATGGTGCGGATTAAAAAACAACACGATCGGATTCAATCTTTTTCCAAGCTGCAACGCAATAATATTCATTCTTTAGCTAACAATATCAATGAAATTAGATTAGATTTAGCTATCGGTTTTCCCCATGAATTTAATGCACCGATAGATACTATATCCGCCAATATCGAGCATTTAACTCAGAATATCGAGCGCCTAGATCTAGATACCAAACTTGAGATTTTGGCAGCTAGCGATCGCGCTGTCGGGCAATTGCGAAAATTAACTAAGAAGTTTTGGTTTTATTTACAATTAACACTAGAAACTCCAGCTACCGATCGACAAGACAACTGTACGCCCAAATCGATCGTCGAACAAAGTGCAATCGCTAGATTTGAATCATTCCCCAGTCCGATTGATTTCGATTGCGAGATCGCTGCTACTAATTTAGCAGTTAGCTCGGAGCATTTTCAGTGGATAGTTGATGAGTTATTCGATCGCATTTTCAGTAACTCTGCGACCTATCTGAGTTTAAAAATTAATGGTGAAAATATCGACAACGCTTTTCATCTGTCGATATCCAGTTGTCGGTCTCTGGCTCAAGGCAACGACTTGGATGTCGAGATGTCAAAGCTACTTCAATTTAATCCGGCTGGAACTGAAGAGGAAGAATTGGCGATCGGCTTGAAAGTTGTCAAGAAAATTGTGGAACTTTATGATGGCTTATTTTTGATGTCTAGTAGTTCGAGCGATGGCTTGTTAGTCGAGGGTCAGGACGAGATTACAGTTTACTTAACTTTACCCTTAGCACCCGTCCTCGCTGTCGGCGGCTCCTCTGCGAGTGGTTCCCACCACAACTGAAGTTAAGCGATCTTTACAAGCGCGATCGAACTGTTTAGAATTTGAGCTGATCTAGTTTTAATAATGATGGCTAAATTTTATCCGCGACTCGACGCGCAATTGTGTGAATTTATCGGACAGCAGCAACTGTTCTTTACAGCGACAGCCCCGATCGAAGGACGCATCAATCTATCGCCCAAAGGGATCGATACTTTGCGGTGTTTGGATTTCGATCGGGTTGCCTATTTAGATCTGACTGGTAGTGGCAATGAAACAGCCGCTCATATATCTCAAAATGGGCGAATGACGATGATGTTTTGCAGTTTTACCGATCGACCATTAATTCTCAGGTTGTACGGTACGGGGAGCGTAATTCGCCCCGATACAGCCGCATGGGAAAATTTAATTACTAACTTTAAAGATCTACCTGGCAAACGGCAAATAATTTTGTTGCAGATCGAGTCAGTCCAAACATCTTGTGGTTATGGAGTACCGATCTACGAACTCCAAACGGAACGCACGACTTTAACTGATTGGGCACGTAATAAAGGTAACGATGGTGTCAGAGCATATCAACTCCAAAAAAATTATAAGAGTATCGACGGTTTGGCGATCGATATCTAGGGTGGCACTCCAGCAGTTATCGCGAAGGGGGAAAGGGGAAAGGGGGTTTGATGGCACGAGCGATTGATGTTTATTACCGACTCGATCGAATTGGAATCCTACAGCAATCGCGGACGATCTCCACGATCGCAGAGATGCTATAATTCGTAACAATTATTAAGTATAAACACTCAGCCAAGTAGATTCGATTTGCTATCGATTCGGTTGCTGGGATTTTAAGATCGGATAACTAACCCAAACACCATGCTCGGCAAGTATTCGCATTTAGGAATTTTAGGCGGTATTACCCTCTCAGTGGCAGTGACACCATTAGTAGTGGCGCAAATCGTCACGCCCAAGCTGTATGTATCCTTTCCCCCCGCCGATTATCAAACAGCAAGCGATCGAATCTTCTTGATTGGGAGTGCGCCGAGCGAAGGCAACGTATCGGTAAATAATAAACCCGTTCCCCGCAGTCAACGGGGGCATTTTGCTTCTGTCTTCAATCTCAAGGT
>NZ_JANMZA010000010.1:0-10731 GCF_031382685.1 Chamaesiphon sp. OTE_8_metabat_110
CCCCTAACCCCTCTGTCTTGTCTCGCTAAACCCTCGCCTTCGCAGACGCTGCGCGCACGGGAAACCCGTGGAGCGCGAGCCGCTCCCACGCTTGGGACCGGCGTTTTTATTCGGGTGTTCCCCCCGAATAAAAAAACGACAAGACAGAGGGGAGCCAGAGCCGAAGGATCTGGCGGGACTGAAGGGCAAATCATACCTTAAATCAGCAACATCGGAATAAATAAGCAGGTCGGATCGAATATCGCTCGCATCGTAAAAGCCGGAAACCCAGATGGTTAGAATTTCTCATCCTGCTACTATTCACTATCCACTATCCACTATCCACTGTCCACTAACAACTAACGCGGATATTTCACCATTAACTTCTGCACCTCTTCCGCATGATAGGAACTGCGCGTCAGTGGTGTCGATACCACTTGGAGAAACCCAATCTCTTCCCCATATACCCGCCACGCATCAAACTGAGCGGGAGTGATAAATTCGGCGACATTAAGATGTTTGTTAGTAGGTTGGAGATATTGCCCGATCGTGATGATATCGCAATTTACCGATCGGAGATCCCGCATGGTTTGGCGGACTTCTTCATCCGTTTCGCCTAAGCCAACCATGATGCCCGTCTTAGTATAAACGCTCGGCGCATAGGCGCGCGATCGCGCTAACACTTTTAGGGAGCGCTGATAGTCACCCTGGGGACGCACGCGGCGATAGAGCCTGGGAATAGTTTCGGTATTGTGATTTAACACTTCTGGAGCCGCATCTAAAATCGTCTCCAAGGCCTGCCAATTGGCACAGAGGTCGGGAATCAATACTTCGATCGTTGTCTGGGGTGAGAGGGCGCGTACCGATTGAATACACAGCACAAATTGACCCGCACCACCATCGGGGAGATCGTCGCGGTTTACCGAAGTAATCACCACATGCTTGAGCTTGAGTCGCTTGACAGCTTCTGCCAATCGTAATGGCTCGGTCGGATCTAAAGCCTGGGGCTTCTTCTCAAAATCGATATCACAGTAGGGGCAAGCACGCGTACATGCAGGCCCCATGATTAAAAATGTCGCTGTTCCGGCACTAAAGCACTCGCCGATATTGGGACAAGAAGCCTCTTCACAAACTGTGTTGAGCTGCAAATCGCGGAGGATGTCTTTGACATTACCCACGCGTTCCCACTGCGGCGCTTTGACCCGCAGCCATTCTGGTTTGACTGTCATAACAATTGAGAATTCACAAGGCTACTATTCTAGCAAGTTCTGTGGGATAAATTTTTAGAGTCCTTGAGGATTGTCTTTACCAGCGTATGGCATCGCTCGCCGCAGGTTATCTACAGCATACTGGATCTCTTGAGTCGGATCGACAGCCACCCATCCATTCGCTCCGGGCGACCGCGCTTCAAAGTGGAGATGCGGCCCAGTTGAATTACCCGTACTGCCGACTAAGCCAATTACCGAGCCTTGCACGATTTGTTGTCCGGGCTGGACGGAGATTTCCGAAAGATGACCGTAAAGGGTCTGTTGGGAGTCATTATGCTGGATGACAATCGCCTTACCATATCCACCATTCCAACCTGCTGAGATCACCGTACCCGTTGCCGTTGCGACTACAGGTGTCCCCGAAGGTGCGGCGATATCGATCCCAGAATGAAAGCGACGGTTTCCAGTTAAGGGGTGCGTGCGCCAGCCAAAGCGGGAGGTTACGCGTGCGGGATTCATTAATGGATAAATTAATTCCGCCTGAGATTCAGTGGGGAGGCTGGGGACAGTCGGGACATTATTACTAGGCTGTGGTACGTCAATGGGCTGTGCAGCCGGAAAAGCGTTAGCTACAGTAGCGGGCGTAAACTGAGTTTTACTAGGACTAGGAGCGATCGTGCGGATGGACTGAACGACCGGAATTGCCATCACCGTGGGTATCCTCTTGTTCGCCGCCCGTGGCAACCGCGAGACAGTTGGTACTTTAATGGTTTTAGTGCGAGGGGCTGGCACGAAAATTTCGACAGAGGCTTCCGACGAAGGCATTTGGCTCGGCACACCGCTGATGATCTGCGAATTTCGATCCAAGTTAGCAACGTCGCTATTAAATATCCGACCCTGAGCGTGTGCGCTCGTTAAATTGCGGCTGGGCAGTGGTTGAATGTCTGTCGGAGCGCGATCTGGCTGCTCGTCAATAACTCGATCGAACCGATTGGTAGAGACAGTTTCTGCTGTAAGGCTGGAGAGACTATCTACATTTATTGCCTGAGTTTTTAATGTATTCTTCGCTACTAAAACTTGCGCGGGTAAAAATGAATTTTGGGCGAGTGCAGCTTTCGCACTTAAAAATGCACTAGCAATAACTAAAAGTCTCACAGATGTGTTTACGCGCATAAATTCAGTAAAAATTATTACGGGGTATAAGCCTAAATTAGCAGATCGAACCTGAAGCAAGAATTTGTCCAGTATACAAGATATCGCCAGATTTGTATCGAATTTCTTTACATTTAAGTTTTCCCCTGGAGATCTAGCCATATAAAACATCACAATTATCTCGCTTAAAACTAGACTTTTAGCCCAATCGATATCATCATTCGATATCTTTTAAGTATAAAAATATACTTTAACTATCTGCTATCTGTGAAGACGATCGACTAAGTATTTACTCACAATACGTCTGCAAGTGAGGTTTAGGCGATCGCGAGCGAATGAAACAATGCCAACAACATATATGTAGTATACCACAAGTAAGTAGATGTCAAATATTTACTCAGTATTTATATGTAGATAGATCGCTTAGCATAGATCGACCGCGATCGACAGCAAATCGATCGCTGATTTTATCAGCTAAATAGCTCAAACATTTGACGACAAAACTGTCTCAACTTATCAGCTATTTCTGGCTGTGGTTGGAGATCGCCTTCAAATTGCCAGTCGCTTACCGTCGATAATCGCCATTGTTTGCCGCGATAATCGAAGCCAGTAACTTCTAGCCCAATAAAATTTCGATGTGACTCAAACAGACGATCTTCTGTGACCGCGATCGCATCTTGATAAAATCGAATCTGGACTAAAACACTCCGACTTTGCCACCGCCGACTCCAGCCGGGAAAATGAAAACTAAAATCGATCGAATCTGGATCTACTAACTCTTGAGTATCGCGATCTTCAGCCCACGGTCGTAAATCTACTTTGGCATCGGGGAACTCAGTCCGAAAAAGACTCACAGCAGAAGCAATCTTACTAGCAAGAGTGATATCAGTAGCCTGTTGAGCAGCATTCACAGTTGAGAAATTCTAAAAGTGATTAGACTAGAAATAACCCTGTTTGCAACGAGGAACGACCGATGAGTTCATACGCCCAGGAATTACAATCGACCGTACAGGCAATGATGACCGACGGTAAAGGCATTTTAGCAATGGATGAGAGCAAAGGCACCTGCGATCGCCGATTTGAGAAATTAAATATTCCTACCACCGAAGAGCGGCGGCGCACCTATCGCGAGTTAATTCTCACCACCCCGCACTTAGCCGACTTTATTAGCAGTGCGATTTTATTTGATGAGACGATCCGCCAATCGACTCAAGCTGGCGTGCCGTTTGTTAAATTTATGCAAAATATCGGGATAATTCCCGGCATCAAACTCGATCTAGGTGCCAAAGACTTGGCAGCATGTCCGGGTGAAAAAGTCACCGAAGGTTTGGATGGATTGCGCGATCGCATTGCTGAATATTATCAAATAGGGGCGCGGTTTGCCAAGTGGCGGGCGGTAATTACGATTGATACCGACACTCCCAGCGAAACTTGTCTGGTGGCCAACGCTCATGCACTAGCCCGATATGCCGCTCTGTGCCAGGAAGGTGGACTCGTGCCGATTGTGGAGACAGAAGTACTCATCGATGGCAATCACACGATCGATCGCTGCTATGAAGTCACCGAGCGCACGCTCCAAGTCACATTCGACCAATTAAAGCTCAATCGGGTGGATCTAGAGCGGATAATTCTCAAGCCGAGCATGGTGCTGTCGGGAGCTAATTGCTCAGAACAAGCCAGTGTCGAAAAAGTTGTCGAAATGACAGTCCGCTGTCTGCAAAATAATGTCCCTGATGCAGTACCAGGGATTGCCTTTCTCTCCGGCGGACAGAGCATCGAACGCGCCACCGCCCATCTCAATCTCATCAATGCCCAATACGCAGCCCAATGTCCCTGGACTGTAACTTTTTCCTACGCCCGCGCCATCCAGCAACCCGCTCTGGATTATTGGCACGGCGACGATGCCAATATCCCCACCGCCCAACAGCTACTGCTCCATCGCGCGAAACTCAACAGCGCCGCTTGTCAAGGGAAATACACGCCGGAGATGGAGTAGGTTTTAGGTTTTAGGCTTTAGGTGTTCGGGTAATCTTGTCAATTATTAAGGATGATTTGGATTGGCGATCTTCACGACAAATCAAGGTAGGGGCAATTCATGAATTGCCCCTACCTTTACCTATACCCAGCAACAATTCTAGTCCAGTCGTAGGGTGTGTTACTCCGCAGGATAACGCACCGACTAGTCTAATTACATCGCGATCGAGTAACTGCTAAAATCGCGATCGACATGTTGCAATCCCGTCTGAACCCCACTGCGGCGAATCCCCCCAGTCTTGATATCAAAACCCACAATCTCGCCATTGAGTTCTGGAATAACTCTGCAAGCATAGAGCTGAGACGTTTCCGGTAAAATCACCTCGGGATTTGTCCCGGGAAAATCAAACATCGAAGACGAAGTAAAGCCCTGAAGACCACCGCTGTGAGCGGTCGTCGGCGCAAAATCATACTTTGCCCAAGTGCTGTACACCAGCGCATACTCATCATTACTCGCTTTGTACAACTGAGGCACTTCCATCTCCGCATAGAAGCCTGGATGACAGATCGGGGGTAAATACTCCCACTCTTCAAAATTATTATGTTTAGCTTTGAGCAGCGCTACCGTACCTTTTTTACCTAATGGTCGATCTGGTTCTTTCGCTGAGAGCAACATATAGATCTGCTCCTCATGGCGAAACAGAAAAGGATCGCGCCAAGCGTGAATTGTCAGATCTTCGGGAACGTGCTGAAGCGCGTAAGGAGCTTGCGGTTGAATCCGAATACTCGGAATCCGAAACCAGCGATCGAAACTTTGAATATGATGGGTAAATGCTACGCCCACATTTTGCGTCATCCCATCGTGTGTCGCTTGGTTTCTCGATGTATAAAACATCAAATAACCACCTTGAATTTTGATAATATCCCCGCTCCAAATCGAGGTATCATCCCAGCCGTGAGGCTCTGCACCCAGTACGCGATCGCTAATCCAATCGATCGTCAAAAAATCTTTAGTAGTAGCATAACCTACCTGCGAACTCATATGGTGCGCGTCTGTAGCGACCAACCCGCGATCGGCATTGAGATAAAATAGATGAAAAATGCTCGTATCTGTGTCGAAATGATACCAAAAATCCCACACGTGGCGATCGGGGTGCAGCAGCGTCGGATAGCTAAATTCTGGAGCGAGAGTAAGCATTTTCTACCAATTCAAAATTCAAGATTTGGATAATTTAGTCAAAACGAAATTGTCGCAGTCAAAACACTTGCGAATAGGGCAAGAATTTTGCGAATGCGGGAAAAAAGATAGCTATGCCGTCGCGATACTTTCGCTAATGATTCACTTGTTAATATGAATGATTTGCGCTAAATAAGTTTCAACTTTTAGTGAAATTTATTTGGTAGTTTTGACAAAGGTTTGGTCAACCTGTCATGACCTTCGCTCTAGTAATTCTCGATCGAGAGTAGCTACGTTCTATGGATGAGTATTTGTACCTGTGAAACCCTAAAGCCAGCAACCTGAAAATATCTATCCATTGGCTCTTTACCACTGGCTGGAAATGCTGGAAAATAGCTCCAGAGGTAGAATTTGAAGTCTGTGCGAACACCAAGCTAGCGTTCGGGTGTACCATCGTGTGTCTATGTTTCAGTAGGCAGTATTTTGTGGGTATGATTTAGCATACCCAACTTATCACAGTAAGCGATCGAATTCAGCTCGAAAAATCGCCCAAAAAATATTTATGACGCTCGTTTGCTCGGATTGCCAAAACCGAGCAAAAGCACGCAGTATTTAGCTCGAATCAGAGAATATTCTCAAGCCAGATCGACCGCTGGCGTCTGCTGGATCGTCGATCGTTTAGTTCGATCGGTAAACTTCGACTCATCGATCGCTATCTACTCCCGATTGTAGCGATCTAACTCAATTTTGGAAAGGAGTATTAATACTAACTCAGACGAACTCCCGACCTAATTGGCGATCGCCATAGACAAACTCACCACAAGTGCTTTATAATATAGTGTTTGGCACTCTTGTAATGCCTGCCGACTAAAGTTAGTTGAGTAGATCCACAAGAATCGCTCGGGTTTTTTGTAAATAGAGAAAGTTATACACATGGCGAAGAAATCATCGATCGAGCGGGAAAAGAAACGCGAGCGACTAGTTGCAAAATATGCAGACAAGAGATCGGCTCTGTTAGCCGAGTTTAACGCTGCGGCTACCCCCCAAGCGAGATTTGCAATCCACCGCAAGATTCAACAACTACCCCGCAACAGCGCACCCACTCGGTTGCACAATCGCTGTTGGGTAACTGGTCGTCCGCGTGGATACTACCGTGATTTTGGGCTGTCTCGTAACGTCTTGCGCGAATGGGCACACCAAGGTTTGCTACCCGGTGTAGTTAAATCTAGTTGGTAGGATAAGGGCACTGGGTAATAGGTATCAACCTATTCCCACTCCCATCTCTAGCCTTTGAGCCATCAAGCCAGCAACGCCTAAAATTAATTACCGCAGCAACGGTTGTCGATACCCAAGCTATCCAAGATAATATCGCTGACAGCATTGGCGACGGTGAATTCCCCAAAAAAGCTTTCCTGAAAATTGAAGGCCTGCATCTCTGTGACGATCGCCATCACCAGGCAACCCAGGTCGTTTTCACCTTCCATCCGCTGCCGAATATAGATTTGAGCGGCACGCTTAGCAATAGTGATATTAATCGACTCGGGAATAAATTCGCGATCGAGCCAGACTTTTAGCGATGCTTGTAGCCACTCGCCTTCTTTCATAGCGTCAGTGGCTGGCGGTAATACAATCGGTAGAATCGGTTCTGTCATTGGCGATTACCAACTGCGATCGATGTAGAAGTGAACAATGTAACCAAGATCGATTGTGCAGTTAGTCGGGGGCGATCGCAAGCCTGAGTAACTAAAATTAATTAATGAGGATTTAGTTATTGCTACTAGCGATCGTGCCGCTCAATTCTAGTGCTACCATTTCACCGATCTCAGTACCTTCTAGTACCTGCGGTAACTCCATTTGACGATTGGCGATCGCCAATCTGTCGGCGTCCCAGTTGTTAGAAAAGGCTGGTAGACCTAGTTGACAAGCCTTCCAATCACTACGAACGGATACATTTAGCTGCTGACAAGCCCCGCCGTGCATTCCCTCTGGTCGGTAGAAGCGACAGTAGCGACAGGCAGATGTAATACAATTTTGGTCGTTCATCAGTGTTACCCATTGGGAGAGCACCTAATTCAATCCTCTCCTCACTACTATTATGCCTGTCCCCGATTCAGGCAAAAGTGACATCGATCGACGATCCCATCCAGCTTATAGCGATCCCCAGCATTTTTTTACTTTAGATTGTCTTTAGATTCAGTTTATAGTTAGACACATTTATTAAAGTATTCAGTACATACCTGCAATAATTTTATTAACAGTCAATCCGGGTGGTAATGGAGCTAAAACTATGAGGGATCGCTAGAAACGGGCATCGGCAGCTTGGCAAGATTGCAGATTGTGTCGATCGGTAGAGGTTTAAACGTATTAGTTGAATGCTGTTATCTACCTTTTGATAGAGGTAATAATTAATTTAAATATGTGTTTTCGGATACTTACTTGCGACCCAAAATTCCGAGATCGATCGCACAAAATTGACAAACCCCCCACCGGAGCAACTCCCCCTGGCGGGCGCGAGTATTACATTGGGAACAAATAACTACTGCGCCTGAGTCTATAGGGACAGACACGCTCTGGGTAGCTGTGGGTGAAGTGTTGCTGCTAAACCCGATCGCGACAAACCGCAAATCTTGGATCGAGCCGTCTAGGTGTAGGTTTAACTGGTGACACAGTTTCTGCCGCCCAAAGGTCAGTTGATGGGCGAGGCTGGCGCTATTAGTGGCAATGGTGAGCAGTCCTCGATTTAGAGATCTCGGCTGAGTGCGTTCGGCGATAAGCGGCGATACACTCGCTTGCCATGCCCGGACGATCGCACCCCAATCCCTGACCCCTTCCCATCCTGGCTGCTCTTGAAGCTGTAATGTAATTGCGGAAATTGGTGCTATTGACATGTCTATAACTACTAGTAATCGCCAAACTTACTCCAGTCAGGTTGGTCAAATGTCTATTTTTTAGTCAATTGGCTGAATTTTGACATATATTAATGACATGGTAACGATCGACTATCTCCGTAAGTCAGTCACTCGTCCCCTCAAGCTACTGCTAAGCTTAGCAATGCGAAGGAGAGACTAGGTAGTCAGTGAGTTAACTGGACTGATGATTGCGCCAAACGGCTTGTCTGCTAGGTGTGACGGTGGCAACATCGACAACCAAATTGCCGGATATTCAGTGTTACTGCAATTATGAGTACTCTAAGCATAGAGTCACTAATTAATTCGATCGATCTCAAATCATATCTTTAGAAATCTCTGCGGTTAAAGTGAGTTTATGAACCACCATCCATCTGACGATAGCGCGAACGTGCCCTTATCCGGTCAAGCGGCGGTCGCTGATGTTCGCGATGGCAACAGCCTGCCTTTAGACACACCCAGCGACACCGAGCATCCGGAATCCTACTATGTCAATCCGGCACTCCAAAAAGCTTTAAGTTGCTTAGATATCAAATTGGCAGACGAACTAGGGAGATTCAGAGCCACACAGGGGCGGGAAATCGGCCATGGCGAACCGATTCAGGATGAAGATAGCGCCCAAAGCGATCGATCTGCAAGTGATAGCACCACTTGGGCACAACATGGAGCCGATTTTGATGCAGACGCGGCGATCCTCACTGCCCAAATCGTGCCGCCTGCTGAAGCTAATCCAGCACCAAAAGGTGGATTCATTATTATCGACGGGCTGACGACATCAGCATCGAGTAGTCGCAATGCGAACGCCAATCTTAATTATGCCCCGATCGCGCTCCATCGATCGGACGCACCAGCGGTCGCCGAAAATTTGGATCTCAACTTCTCATCTAGCAGGGAAATGGCACAATTCCACGATAGATATTTATCCTCCTCTCAAGAATTGCTGCGCCAAATTCAATCGGGTTATCCCGCTGTAGAGCCGCCGCAGCCCGCTCCCGCTCCCCGCACCAAACATTTTACACCGCTCAAAATCGGTTCGATGGCTGTCATCTGTGCGCTGGCGGGTGGTGCTGTCTACACCTATCTCAATCCTGGCATCTTAGCGCCCTTAACCGCTACTAAAGTCACCAGTCCTAGCACCTCCGGACAAACGATTCAAAGCCCCAACCTTGCGGCTAGTGAATTTACCGAACTTAATTTGAGTACTCTCAATACGATTAAATTGCCCACAGTCACAGCTACCAACATTACCACCGCACCAACCGTGAGTGTCCCTCCCCCGGCGGCATCGACAGCACCAGCAGCCATCCCCTTTAATGGGATGCGCGGTACGAGGCAGACATTACCCACGACCACAATTACCGCTCAGCCCAGACTCGCTGATAGCCTAGTCAGATCGCTCTTACCGCCTAATTTCTATACTGTTGCCAAACCATCGGGCTATCGAGTTACCCCGCCCATCGGACGTTAGGATCGGAAAGTTCGCGGAAATAGCGCACTTATGACTAATTCCTAGTCTAGTCATGCCCGATCGTCAGATCCAGAAGTTATCATAATTACTAGGTCATGTATTTAAATTGTCAAGTCAAAACTCTAGCACCAGCAGCGGACTAGATACCGAGCTGCTAGAGCAGAAAAATATCAAGAGGATAGTAATATGGGATTATTCGATCGGGTGAGCAGACTGCTGCGGGCGAATGTAAATGATATGGTGAGCAAAGCCGAAGATCCAGAGAAAATTCTGGAACAGGCAGTGATGGACATGCAGGAAGATTTGGTACAACTACGCCAAGCCGTTGCCAGCAGCATCGCCAATCAAAAACGCACCGAGCAACAGTACAACAAAGCGATGGGCGATGCCAATAGCTGGCAGAGCAAAGCACAACTAGCATTGCAAAAAGGAGATGAAGATCTCGCCCGTGAAGCCCTGGTGCGGAAGAAAAACTACAGTGAAACTGCCGGGAGCCTCAAAGCTCAGTTAGACGGGCAAGCAGGCATGGTAGACACGATGAAAAAGAGTCTGATCCAACTTGAAGGCAAGATTTCGGAAGCCAAAACCAAGAAAGACATGCTCAAGTCTCGCGCCCAAGCTGCCAAGGCTCAGGAGCAACTACAAGGTGCTGTCGGACGCTTGGGTACTAATAGTGCAATGGCTGCTTTCGAGCGGATGGAAGAAAAAGTTCTGATTGGCGAAGCTAAAGCTCAAGCAGCAGCAGAATTAACTGGTGCCGATCTCGAAAGCAAATTTGCCGCGCTCTCGGCGGGTAGTGATGTCGATGACGAGCTAGCAGCGATGAAGCAGCAAATGCTCGGTGGGACAGCTCAACCAGCCGCCGCA